>NZ_JBFAJA010000023.1:0-133722 GCF_040654975.1 Dactylosporangium sp. NPDC050588
GGGGCTCGGCGCCCGGCATCTCAGCGCCCGGCATCTCAGCGCGCGGGGGCTCGGCGCCCGCCCTCTCGAGGTGCGGGGGCTCGGCGCGCGGCGTCTCAGTGCGCGGCATCTCAGGTCGCGGCGTCTCGGGGCGCGAGGTCTCGGGTCGCGGCGTCTCGGGGCGCGAGGTCTCGGGTCGCGGCGTCTCGGGGCGCGGGGGATCGTCGCGAGGTCCCTCGGAGGACGGGGGAGCCGTGGGCAAGTGCTCGGTCGGCGGTGCCTTGGTCGACGGGGTCGGTCCCGGCGATGGTGCCGGTCCGAGCGGCTGCGGCGCTTCGGGTGAGCGTGAGGTCGCGGGCACGGGCCGTCCGGGTCGGGACGGGGCAGTCGACCCTGAGCGTGGCAGGACGGCGGTCACGGTCCAGCCGCGGCCGGTGCCGTCGCGGTGGGTCGGGCCGGCCTCGCAGGTGCCGCCGAGGAGGGTGGCGCGTTCGGTCATGCCGATGAGGCCGTACCCGTGGGCGGCGGCCGGCCGGGCCGAGCCTGAGTCGCCGTCGTCGGTGACCCGCAGCCGCACCGACGTGTCGTCGGCGTGGACCCGCACCTCGATCCTGGTCGCATGCCGGGCGTGCCGCCTGGCGTTGGTGACCGACTCCTGGGCCAGGCGGTAGATGGCCGCACCCACCGGCGCCGGGATGCCATCAAGGTCGCCGGAGAGCTCGACGTCCACGCGAGGCCCGCTCCGCGCCTTGCCGGTCCGCGCTCCGTCCGCCTGCGGGCCGCCGATCCGAATGCCAGAGGCCGGAGTGTCACCGGCCTGAGGGTCACCGGCCTGAGGGTCACTGGTCCGAGGGTCACCGGTTCGTAGGTCGCCGCTCCGGGGGTCGCCGGGTTGTAGATCACCGGTCCAGAGGCTGTCGATCCCTGCGTCGCCGCTCCGCGCGTTGCCGGTCTGTGCGTCGCCGATCCGGGTGCTGACTGTCCCCGTGTCGTGGGTCCGGGGGTCGTACGTCTGCGGGTCACGGCTCCGCGCGCCGTCAACCCGCGTGCAGTTGGTTCGGGGGTCGCCGGTTCGGGGGTCGCCGGGTTGTGGATCATCGGTCCAGAGGCTGTCGATCCCTGCGTCGCCGCTCCGCGCGTTGCCGGTCTGTGCGTCGCCGATCCGGGTGCTGACTGTCCCCGTGTCGTGGGTCCGGGGGTCGTACGTCTTCGGGTCACGGCTCCGCGCGCCGTCAACCCGCGTGCTACCGGTTCGTGGATTGCCGGTCTGTGGGTTGCTGGTTCGGGGGTCGCTGATCCGAAGGTTGTCGGTTCGTGCGTCGTGGGGCGGCGAGTGGTCGCTCTGTGCGCTGTCGGTCTGTGTCTTGCTGGTCTGTGTGTCTTCTGCCCGCGTGTCGTCGACTGGGGTTTCGCCGGTGTGGGCCTGGTCGGTCTGTGTGGTGCCGGTTCGGGGGTTGCCGGCGTGCGGGTTGCTGGTTCGGGGGTCGCTGACTCTAGGGTCGCTGACTCGAAGGTTGTCGGTTCGTGCGTCGTGGGGCGGCGAGTGGTCGCTCTGTGCGCTGCCGGTCTGTGCCTCGCTGGTCTGTGTGTCTTCTGCCCGCGTGTCGTCGACTGGGGTTTCACCGGCGTGGGCTTCGTGGGTCTGTGTGCTGCCGGTTCGGGCGTTGCCGGGGTGCGGGTTGCTGGTTCGGGGGTCGCTGACTCTAGGGTCGCTGACTCGAAGGTTGTTGGCTCGTGCGTCGTGGGGCGGCGAGTGGTCGCTCTGTGCGGTGCCGGTCTGTGCCTCGCTGGTCCGTGTGTCTTCAGCCCACGTGCCGTCGGCCCTGGCTTCGTTGGCCCGGGCTTCGTCGGTTGGGGATTCGGCGGCAGGGGTTTCGGCTGGCTGGGTGTTGTCGGTCCGTGTGGTGTCGGGCTGTGCACAGGTGGGCACGGCTGCCGGGTCGGCGAGGTGCGCCAGGTCGGCGAAGGACGGGGTCGGGGACAGCTCGGGCGGGTCGGCCGGGCCGGCGTGGCGCAGGAGACGGACCATGGCGCGCATCTCCTTCAGGGCCTGCGATGCCTCGGCCTCGATGAGGTGCAGGGCGGAGAGCGCGGCGTCAGGGTCCGTGGCAGCGGTGGCGATGCCGGCCTGGGCGCGGATGGCCATCGCCGAGACGTGGTGGGCGACGGTGTCGTGCAGGTCGCGGGCCAGGCGCTCGCGTTCGAGGAGGCGGATGCGGTCGATCTCGCGGCGGCGGGCGCCGGCACGATACCGCAGCGCCAGGCCCAGCGCGAGACAGCTGGACAGCACGGCCAGCCCCGCGACGGTGTCGCTCGGCTTGACCTGCACGAGCTGGTCCAACACGCCGGCCTTCACGGCGATGACCGCCGTGCCGAGCACGATTTCGCGGCCGGAGCCCCAGCGCGTCAGCGCGTACACCAGAAGCAGCACCGCAACGGCGGCACCATTGTCCATGGCATGGCCCGCCAGCAGCGGCAGCAGGCCGGTCACGCCGAACGCCACCGCGACCGCCGCCAACGGCTGACGCCGGCGCCAGGGCACCACCGCCACGACGCCGGCCAGGACGACCAGGACGGAGAGCACGCGCATCGGCAGGTCGGGGCGGAGCAGCCCCTCCAGCACGGCGAGCGGGCCGAACACGCCGACGAGCGCCCAGTCGCGCCACACCCGCCGGGGCGCGTCTGGGGCGCGCGGCTCGTCCCAGACCACGCGCATGGCGTCGACCATCCGTCTCACCCTTGGAATCGTATGAGAGCCGCCGCCCCCGCAGAACGGTCCAAAGACTGAGCCCTAGACCACCTTCAGTCCTAGGACCACGAAGTCGCGGCCCAGCGGGCCGTCGCGGCGCCCGCCGGACGGCTGCCAGCCGCGCCGCAGGTAGAAGGCCTTGGCGCGGTCGTTGCCGTCCCAGACCTCCAGCTGACCCTCGGTGATGCCGGCCTCGCGCCAGGCCGCGATGCCGGCGTCGTGCAGGGCGCTGCCGGCGCCGCGGAGCCAGTGCGCCGGGTCGACGTACAGGCCGACGAGCCGCGCCGGCGGTCCCAGCGACAGGAACCCGGCGGGCCGGCCGTCGGCGCCGTCCACGCACAGCACGAGGCGATCCGTTGCCTGGATGCTGACGGTGTACGCGTCCCGCAACTCCCTCGTGTCGTCAGCGATCTCCAGGTCGCCGTAGTACGTGCGGCGGGCCACCTGATGGATCGTGACGAGGGCGTCGACGTCCTCGGTGCGCGCTGTGCGGACCTCCATCGTGGCGACGATGCCACAGTCCGGGTTTGGCGGCAGCCCCGGCCGGAAACTGGTTCAGTATGACCAGCAGGCATGACGTCCCCCGCGTCGACGAGACCGTGGACATCGACATCATCCGTGACGAAGCGGAGCGGATCGCGGTGCCCGACTTCGACTACATCGGGCAGCCCATCGACGCGATCGTGGATGGGATCACCGGTCACGGCCACGACAAGGACCAGGACTCCGAGGACACCACGGTCGACTAGGTCTGCCCGCGGGGCGACCTGATCAGGAGCGTGGCGACCACCTCGTCCGGGCCGACGGTGCCGTACACGTGCGGCACGTCGGCCGGCCACGCGATGTGCTCGCCCGGCCCTGCGATCAATGGTGCGCTGGTGGGGCCCGCCCGCAGTACACCCTCCGACACCGTGACGTGCTCGGTCACGCCCGGCGCGTGGGGTGGTGACTGCTGCACGACGCCGGGGCGCACCCGCATGCGCAGCAGCTCGAACGTCACCCCCGGCTCGTCGAACACCTCCAGCAGCGTCGCCGTGACCGCGGACCCCCGGACGGGTTCGCCGTGCTGCTCCCGCACCAGCGCCGTCAGCGGTACGCCCAACGCACCCGCCACCGCGTAGAGCGTCTCCAGCGTGGGGTTCCTGGTCCCGTGCTCCAGCCCGGACAGCGTGGCCTTGCCGATGCCGGCGGCCCGCGCCAGCTCCGACAGCGACATCCCCCGCGCGGCCCGCAGCTCCCGCAGCCGGTCACCGAGACTTGTCTCCACGCAGCTATGGTGCCATTCTCTTCAAGTCGTTCCGTATACGGAACGCGAAACGGAGGGTGGTCATGCGGCGGTTCGATTCGGCACAGCCGATCCTGGCGGGGCTGGTGAGCGCCGTGGTCGGGTACGCGAGCTCGTTCACCGTCGTGCTCGCCGGCCTGCGCGCCGTCGGCGCCACCCCCGCGCAGGCCGCGTCCGGGCTGCTCGCCCTGTGCGCCGGCATCGCCGCGACCGCCGTCTTCCTCGCGCTGCGGTTCCGCATGCCGATCAGCATCGCCTGGTCCACCCCCGGCGCCGCGCTGCTCGTCGCCACCGGCCACGTGCAGGGCGGCTGGCCCGCGGCCGTCGGCGCGTTCCTCGTCTGCGCCGCGCTCATCGTCGTCGCGGGCCTGTCGCCGTGGCTCGGCCGCGCGATCGCCGCGATCCCGCGCCCGATCGCCGGCGCCATGCTCGCGGGCGTCATCCTCAGCCTCTGCACCGCTCCCGTCCGCGCCGTCGTCGACGTGCCCGCGCTCGCCATCCCGGTGGTGCTCACCTGGGCGGTGCTGACCCGCTTCGCCCGCCAGTGGGCCGTCCCGGGCGCGCTGCTGGCCGCCGTCGTCGCGATCGCCGTCCGCGGCGTCCACCTCACCGGCGTCTCGATCGCCCCCGCCGCGGTGCTCACGGTGCCGACGTTCAACCTGCCGGCCCTGATCAGCATCGCCGTCCCGCTGTTCCTGGTGACCATGGCCGCCCAGAACGTCCCCGGCATGGCCGTCATGGCCACGTACGGCTACACCCCACCCCTCCGCGGCGTCCTCGTCACCACCGGCGTGGCGAGCGCCTTCGCCGCCCCGTTCGGCGGCCACGCCCTCAACCTGGCGGCGATCACCGCGGCCCTCACCGCCGGCCCCGACACCCACCCCGACCCCCGCCGGCGCTGGGTCGCCACGGCCGCCCTCGGCGCGGGCCAGCTCACCCTCGGCCTTGGCGCGGGTCTGGCGATGGCGCTCGTACTGCTTTCGCCGCCGGTCCTGGTCATCGCCGTCGCCGGCCTGGCCTTGCTGTCCGCCCTCGGCGCCTCTCTGGCCAGCGCGGTCACCGACCCTTCGGGCCGCGAGGCCGCGGTGGTCACCTTCGTCGTGACAGCGTCAGGCACCACGATCCTGAACATCGGCCCCGCCTTCTGGGGCCTCGTGGCGGGCGGTTTGACTGCGCTGCTCCTGTACCGCCGGACCAAGCCCTCCTCGCCTCCGGACCCGACCCCGCCTTCTCCTGTGGCGACAGAACGGCCGGCGCCTACCGCTGCAGGTCCGGCAGCATCCCGGTGACGACGGTCCGCTGCCAGCGGCGGCAGGCCCGGTGACTGCGCGACATCCCCCTCGTAATGGGACGTTTCAGGGCATTGACCAATGTCTGTGGTGGTGAGTGGGTGCCTGCCTCGCCTGTGGGTTGGGCGCCCCGCGGTTTTGCAATGGCCCTGGGCAACAGTTGGGTCGATGGCTGCTTGGTGGCGGCCGCTGTTGGTGGTGGTCCGCTGTCGGTGGTGGCGGGCCGGGTGGTGGCCGGGGTCGGTGGCTGCGCGGCCTCGGTCTTGGAATGGGGCGTATCGGGGCATTGATCGACGTCTGCGTGGTGAGTGGGCACGGGAGCCGGCCGCGAACTGGGGTGCCCGCAGTCTGGAACTGCTTCGGACCTAGTTGGCGGACTGTTGGTGTTGGGGCTGCGTGCTGCTGGCGCCGTCTGGCTGCTGGGTCGGGGAGCGACCTGGTGGGAGCTGATCTCCATGCGTTGGCCCTGGACGCCTTCGGGTATCTGGCCGTGGTTGCCGCCAACCTGTGGAGCGCTGGCCTTGAGAGTGCTGGCCAGGCGGGTCGAGGGCCGGAGTCGGGCGGGAAGGTCTCCGGTCATCGGCGCCAGTCGCTGCTTCCGTCCGCCCTCCCGGTTTGCGTGGCGTCGGTGCGGGGTGGGTGAGGTTGTGCTGGTGGCGATGAGCCGGTCCGGGGCTGGAGCGACGAGGTCGGCGTTGCTGCGGTAGCCGTTGTCGGGCAGGGTGGCGCCGACATCGGTGTCGGTGGCGGGGGAAATGCGCGGGGCGGTGGCGGCGCGGCAGGCCGGCGGTGTGGACGATCCTGGCGGTCGTCGGTTGGCGTTGCTGGGCGCCGCCGGGGTTCTGGACGAGGACGCCGGCGGTGATGCAGTGGTCACTGCTGGCGGCGGTTGGGTGCCGCGCGCCGGGCCGCCCGGGTGGATCGGATAGACATTGCGCGATCCACCATCAATTCGGAGATCATCTTGTGGGTGGATCGCGCAGCCTCGATGGCGCAAAAGCCGCATTTGCTGGCATTGACCAACGTCGGTCCGGCAATGGTGCTGGAAGTCGCCCGGTGTGCGCAGTGCGGTGTCTTCACCGCGCTCTGGTGGGCGGGTTCGCAACGGGCTCCAGAGCTACCAGATTCATTCGGGATCACTCGGGGGCCTGCCTGGAGCCAGTCGCGGGTGTGAGCCGGGGTGCTGGCGAGCGGACCTCGGACAGAGGGGCACAGTCGCAGGCACGCGTCCAGCGCCACCGCGCCCGCCAGCATCGCCCGGCTTCCGCACGTAGTGGCGACCCGAGCAGTGGCGACCCGAGTCACGGCGACCCTGGCGCGGCGATCACCTGGCGCGGCGGCCGGCTCAGACGCGGCGGCCGGCTTAGACGCGGCGGCCGGCTCAGACGCGGCAGCCTCCCAATACGGCGGCGAGCCCAGACGTGGCGGTCCAGACGGGGCGGTCCAGACGGGGCGGTCCAGACGGGGCGGTCCAGACGGGGCGGTCAGCCTCAGGCGCGGCGGCACCCAACACGGCGGTCGGCCCCGGCACCAGGCCGGCGGGGTGCGGCCCCGTGCTCCTCAGAGCGACCGGAGGGCCGGTGCGTCGGAGGGCCGGTGCGTCGGCGCGTTGGTCGTCGGCTCGGATCGTGCCGTCGTGGACATTGGCTGTCCTTCTCCGTTCGACCGGGTGCAGGGCGGCGGGCACCAGCCGGGCGAGATGGACAAGACAGTGATGGGTGCCTGCTGGCGCAGGCTGCTGTGAGGTCACACCGCCACGTCCGGTGAGTGCGGGTGAGTCCCGCACCGGCGCAGCCGGCAGATCCCGATCAGGACCCGAAGTCAGTCAGTGCAAGGGTCAGGCCGACCGGTGCGGGACTCACCTACATCCTCACCGTCAGTCCAGATACCAGGTGTGCATGGCCGCGCCGAGGGGGGTGTGGTGGGCGGCCAGCACCGCGGCTGCGGCCAGGCCGATCGTGAGCAGCCAGCCTCGCTGCCACCGGCTCAGGGTGCGGGACCACAGACCGAGGCCGACGGCCGTCGTGCCGAGGAGGGCGGCGCCATAGCCCGGGTCGGCGTCGAACATGGGCAGGCCGGCGACCGTCACGGCGAGCAGGGCGGCCGCGGCGAGGGACAGGCCGGCGACGGCGAGCCAGAGGCGCCGCAGGCCGACACCCACGGCGGCGCCGGCCAGGCCGATCGAGGCGGCGAGGAGCCAGCCGCCGGCAAGGGCGACATAGGCGCCGAAGGTCAGCGCCAGGATCAGCGGGAGCAGGACGACGAACAACGCGCCGGAAGGCCAGAGGCTCTTCGGGTCGACGGGGCCGCCGCCGGCGGCGATGCGGCCGGGGATGTCGAACAGGAAGTAACGCAGCGGCACCATCAGCAGCCACGACAGCACGGGCCAGCCGAGGCCGGCGAGCAGCGTGCGGGCCAGCGCGTCGGACGGGAAGGACGCGGCGGCGGCGACCGGGCCGCGGGAGAGGCCGGCGCGGTGTGCGGCGGCGCGCAGCGCCGGGAGCGTGCGGGCCGCGCCGAACAGGTAGCGCCAGCGCCCGGCCGGCAGGGTCATGAGGTCCGCGGTCCACTCGGCGCGCTGGCGGTCGCGGAACGCGGCGGGCAGCAGCAGCGCGAGCGTCGCGACGGCGAGCCGCACGCCGGTGGTGAGGGCGGCCGGGGCCGCGCCGGTCACCACGCCAGGCGCCCGACGCGCGGGGCGGACCGCTTGGCGAGGGCCGCCCGGGCGGCGGTCACGCCCGCCGCGGTCAGCAGGTAATAGCGCCGGCGGGGGCGGCCGGCGGCGTGCACGTCGATCTCCTCCTCGCGGCTGGACAGCCAGCCCGCGCCCTCGAAGGCGACCAGGATCGGGTAGATCGTGCCCGGCTCGAGCCCCGCCTCCGTGGCCAGATCGAGCCCGTAGCGCTCGCGCGACGGGTCGTCGAGCAGCGCCCGCAGCACGAGGAGCCGCGGCGTCGTCATGCGCATTCCGGCCATGCCTGTACTCTACATAGCTACTCCCAGTTCTGCATAGGGTTGAAAAACTGCAAACACCGTTCGCATAATTGAACATGAGAGAAGCGAAGGTCACCTCAGGGGACGGTGCGAAGGTCACCGTGTATTCGACCGGCACCGGGCCGGGGATCGTGATCCTGCACGGCGGGGGTGTCACCGTCCGGGACTACCACCGGCTGGCCGCCGCGCTCGCGGACAAGTTCACCGTGCACCTGTACAACCGGCGCGGCCGGGCCGACTCGGCGCCGCTGACGGGCACGGAGACGGTGGAGACGGACCTCGCCGACCTCGGCGCGGTCCTCGAGCACACCGGTGCGCGCAGTGTCTTCGGGCACAGCGGCGGCGGGTTCACCGCGCTCCGGGCGGGACTCACCCTCCCGTTGGAGCGGATCGCGGTGTACGACCCCGGCCTGCACTTCGGCGGCCGCCCGTCGGCGGAGTTCCTCGACGAGTTCGAGCGGCTCGTGCGGCAGGGTGACCACGCGCGGGCGATGACGGTGATGGCCAGGGCCACCTACCCGGACGACTTCGGCGCCAAGGTGCCGTTCCCGGTCGCCAAGGCCATGACCAGCATGTTCCTGCGCACGAGCATCGGCAAGCGGTTCGTCGAGCTCATGCCGACGATGCCGCCGGAGATCCGCCGCATCCATGACCACAGCGGCAAGGCGGAGGACTACGCGGGCGTCAGCGCGGAGCTCCTGCTCGCCGCGGGTGCCCGCAGCCCCCGGTACTTCATGGAGAACTGCCAGGCCGTCGCCGACGCCGCACCGAGGGGGAAGGCGGTGCTCATCCCCGGCGCGTCGCACAACTCGGCCAACATCGCCCGGCCCGCGTTCGTGCGGCCGTTCGCCGAGTTCTTCGCGGCAGGATCCCTCAAAAGCGCATAAGAGCCCTGAAAGCGCATGAAAAAGGCCGCCCCGGCAACGGGGCGGCCTTTCCAGATCAGGACGTCAGTGCACGATCACCGGCGTCGCGGCGCCGGCCGCCGCGTCGTCGCCGGCCGCCTTCGCCTCCTTCTTGCGCGGCAGGAAGGCGATCGGGATGAACGTCAGCAGGACCAGCGCGAAGCCGACCCAGAACGTCGTGGCGAACGACTCCGCGACGAAGTCCAGGCCCTTCTCGAACAGCGGCGGCGGCACCTGCGCCTTGATCTGGTCGGAGTGCTGCGCCGCGATGGCCAGCTGGGCCTCGGTGACCGGCGGGTTGGAGCCCGGCACCAGGTCCGACTCGTTGAGCTGCCTGGTCAGGATCACCGACATGACGGCACCGCCGATGGAGCCGCCGATCTGCTGGAGGATGTTGACCAGCGTGGAGCCGCGGGCGACCTCGGCGTGGCCGAGCGTCTTGAGCGCCGACGTCATGATCGGCATCATCGTGCCGCCCATGCCGAGGCCCATGACGAACAGCGAGCCGCACAGCAGCCAGTACGACGTGTCGGCGGTGACCTGCGTGAACGTGAAGAAGCCGACGGCGATGAGCGCCATCGCGAACGGCACCGTCCGGCCGACCGGGACCTTGTCGGCGAGCATGCCGGCGATCGGCATGGTGAGCATCGCGCCGATGCCCTGCGGCGCCATCAGCAGACCGGCGTGCAGCGTGGACTCGCCGCCGACCTGCAGGAAGTAGCTCGGGAACAGCAGGCCGGCGCCCATGAACGCGATGATGAACACGAACAGGGTGATCGTCGCGATCGTCAGCTTGCGGTTGCGGAACAGCCGCAGGTCCAGCAGCGGGTGCGCCGGTTTGAAGGAGTAGAAGACGAAGCCGATGACGAGCAGCCCGCCGATGAGCATCGGCAGCCACACCTTCGTCGCGGAGAACGTGCCGGCCTCCGGCCACGACGACACGCCGAACAGGAACAGCGCGAGGCCCGGGGACAGCATCAACATGCCGAGGAAGTCGAAGGACTCCGACGGGTGCGCTTCGTCCTTCGGCAGCGCGAGCGCCGCGTAGACCAGCGCGACGGCGCCGATCGGCAGGTTGATCAGGAAGATCCAGTGCCAGCTGTAGTCGTCGATGAGCCAGCCGCCGAGGATCGGGCCGGTGATCGGGCCGAGCAGCATCGGGATGCCGAGGATGGCCATGAGCCGGCCGATCCGCTCCGGGCCGGCGGCCCGGGTCAGCATCGTCATGCCCAGCGGCATGAGCATGCCGCCACCGAGCCCCTGCACGACCCGCCAGCCGATGAGCTGGCCGATGGAGTCGGCGGTGGCGCACAGGCCGGAGCCGATCGTGAAGAGGGCGAGCGCGACCATGTACAGCCGCTTCGTGCCGAACCGGTCCGCCGCCCAGCCGGTGAGGGGGATGACGGTCGCCAGCGCGAGGGTGTAACCGGTCATCGTCCAGGCGACAGTCGCGTAGGACGCGTTGAATTCGGTCTGGAAGGTCGGCAGCGCCACGCTGACGACCGTGATGTCGAGAATCGACATGATCGCACCGAGGACCACGACCCCCGCGATCTTCAGCACCGCGGCGTCGATCTTAGTCGATGCCGTGGCCGTTGGATTCGTCACAAAACCCCTCCTGATCGAGGTCACCGTCCGTGAAAATGGCCGGTGACCAGCCTACGCGGCTTGATTACTAGTCGAGCACACGTTCGATTCCGGCCTATTACAGGGGTTGTGGCTACGCCAGCCGCCGCAGGTCCAGCACGTGCCAAGCGGTCGGTTCGGGGCTCCCGGTGGACCACCAGACGAGGCCGGCCTTGGTCGTCACCACGCCGACGTCCCGCGCGAGCACGGTCGTCCGGCCCGTCGTCAGGTCGTACGCGAGCAGCCGCAGCGACTCGCCCTCGACCCCGGTCAGCAGCTCGAAGCGGTCCAGCAGGCCGACGTCGACACCGACGGCGTTCAGGTCACCCGCTACCCGGCGCCGTCCCTCGCCGTCGGCGCGCATGACGTCGACGAGGTTGCGCCCGCTCGCCGTCTCCTGGATGGCGCGGCACCACTCCGGCGTGCACAGCATGGTCTCCGCCGCGGTCGCCGGCACGGATCGCCGCTGCCCGTCGGCCCGGTTCAGCAGCGTCGCCGCGCCCGGGTCGACGCTGACGAGCCAGGGCCAGGAGCTCCACCTGTACCGGCCGTCGATGACCTCCGTGCTGACGGCGCCACCGGTGACGGCGACCGACCGCACCTCCGTCTTCGGCGCGTCGTCGGGCGTGGCGGCCACCCAGTGCACCCGCTCCTCGGCGACGACCAGGTCGTACTGTGAGTCGAAGAACACGATCCCGCCCGTGTCGGCGGTCAGCGTGACCGGTGCCCCTCCAGCCAGAGGCGCGCGCCACAGCCGCGTCTCGTACGGCCCCGCGGCGGTCGCGGCCGACTCCGCCCAGTAGAGGACCCCGTCGGCGGCGGTGAGGCCCAGCCACTGGGGGAACAGGTCCTTCGGCACGCTGCGCAGCTCCCGTACCGTGGCAGCCTCCCGAAACAGGAGCCGCTCAGCCTTGCCGTCGGCGGACGGGGCGGTCCCGACGGAGGCGCCGGTCTCCAGATACAGCAGCGGCGTGTAGATCACCCCGTCGGCGAGCTTCGCGGGCATCACCCCCGGCTCCAGCGTCGCCGTGACGGTCCCCGCACCCGACGGCGCGACCGAGGGCGGCGTGTCCCGCGACGTGGGCGAGAACAGCAGCCACCCGCCGACGACGAGCGCGGCGGCGAGGGCGATCAGCGGTCGGGCCCGTCTCACGGGGCTCAACCATACGCAAGCGACCCGCGTGGTGAGAGTTTCACACTCCGAAGGGGTTTGACCTGGGATGGGACACCGGCTTCGTTGACCCGGGACAGTGAGCGCTCACACCATGCGGCCCATGCGAACCAAGCTGAGAGGGCTCATCGCCGGGCTGGCGGGGGCGGTGACGGTCGTCGCCGTCGGCGTCGCCGTGCAGACCGCCACCAGCCCCGCGCAGGCCGCGGCCGCGGACCCGTACGCGCTCAAGAACGTCCAGATCGAGGGCGGCGGCTTCGTGCCAGGCATCATCTTCAACCAGAAGCAGCAGAATCTGGTGTACGCCCGGACAGACATCGGCGGGGCGTACCGCCTCGACCCCGCCACGAACCGCTGGATCCCTCTGCTGGACTGGGTCGGCCAGGACAACTGGGGCTACAACGGCGTCGTCAGCCTCGCCACCGACGAGGTCGACCCGAACAAGGTTTACGTGGCCGCCGGCATGTACACCAACAGCTGGGACCCCAACAACGGCGCGGTCCTGCGCTCCTCCGACAAGGGCGTCACCTGGCAGACCTCGGCTCTGCCGTTCAAGCTCGGCGGCAACATGCCGGGCCGCGGCATGGGGGAGCGGCTGGCGATCGACCCGAACAAGAACTCGATCCTGTACCTCGGCGCCCCCAGCGGCAACGGGCTGTGGCGCAGCACCGACTCCGGCGTCACCTGGGCGAAGGTGACCGCGTTCCCCAACCCGGGCAACTACGCACAGGACCCGAACGACCCCAACGGGTACCTGACCGACAACCAGGGCATCACCTGGGTGACGTTCGACAAGCGCTCCGGTACTGCCGGAAACACCACGCAGACGATCTACGTCGGTGTGGCGGACAAGCAGAACACCGTCTACCGCACCACCAACGGCGGCACCACCTGGGAGCGCCTCGCCGGGCAGCCGACCGGGTACCTGGCGCACAAGGGCGTCCTGGACACCGCCGGCGGCTACCTGTACATCGCGACCAGCGACACCGGCGGCCCGTACGACGGCGGCAAGGGTGACGTCTGGAAGTACAACACCGCGACCGGCGCCTGGACGCAGATCAGCCCCGTGCCGAGCAGCAGCAGCGACGACTACTTCGGATACAGCGGCCTCACCATCGACCGCCAGCACCCCGGCACCATCATGGTCGCCACGCAGATCTCGTGGTGGCCGGACGTCATCTTCTTCCGCAGCACCGACGGTGGCGCGACCTGGACCCGGATCTGGGACTTCACCAGCTACCCCAACCGGAGCTTCCGGTACAAGATGGACGTCAGCCGCTCGCCGTGGCTCTCTCTCGGGGCCAACCCGCAGCCCCCCGAGGTGACGCCGAAGCTCGGCTGGATGACCGAGTCGATGGAGATCGACCCCTTCAACTCCAACCGGTTCATGTACGGCACCGGCGCCACCGTGTACGGCAGCACCGACCTCACCACGTGGGACACCGGCGGCCAGATCACGATCAAGCCCATGGCCGCGGGCCTGGAGGAGACCGCGGTGCTGGACCTCATCAGCCCGCCGACCGGCGCGCCGCTCATCTCCGGCCTCGGCGACATCGGCGGCTTCCGGCACACGAACCTCGACGCCGTGCCCGCGATGATGTTCCAGTCGCCGTACTTCACCAGCACCACCAGCCTCGACTACGCCGAGCTCAACCCGAGCGTCATGGTCCGTGCCGGCAACTTCGCCGACAGCGACCGCCCCAACGACAGCCACGCCGCGTTCTCCACCGACGGCGGCGCGAACTGGTTCCAGGGCAGCGAGCCGGGCGGCATCAACGAGGGCGGCACCATCGCCGCCGCGGCCGACGGGTCCAGGTTCGTCTGGGCGCCGAAGAACTCCGCCCCCGTCTACTCGGTCGGCTTCGGCAACACGTGGACTCAAGCGTCGGGCCTGCCGCAGAACGCGGTCGTCGAGTCCGACCGGGTTCAGTCCAGCACGTTCTACGGTTTCAGCGGCGGTACGTTCTACCGCAGCACCAACGGTGGCGCCACGTTCACGGCGGCCGCCAGTGGCCTGCCCGCCACGGCGTCGTTCAAGGCGGTCCCGGGCGTGGCCGGCGAGATCTGGCTGGCGGGTGGCACCTCCGGGCTCTTCCGGTCGACCGACGGTGGCGTCTCGTTCGCCAAGGTCGCGTCGGTACAGGCGGCGAACGCCGTCGGGTTCGGCAAGGGCGCACCGGGCCGCCCGAACGTGGCCGTGTTCGCCGTGGCGCAGGTCGACGGCAAGAAGGGCGTCTACCGCTCCGACGACACCGCCGCCTCCTGGCTGCGGATCAACGACGACCAGCACCAGTACGGCAACATCGGCGACACCATCACCGGCGACCCGCGCATCTACGGCCGGGTGTACCTCGGCACGAACGGCCGCGGCATCATCTACGGCGACCGCACCGGCGCCCCGCCGACGTCGTTCTCCGCGTCGCCGTCGGCCTCTTCCGCATCGCCCTCGCGGTCGGTGTCGCCGTCGGTCTCGGTGTCGCCGTCCCGCTCCGCCTCGTCCTCGCCCTCGTCCTCCTCATCGGCCGCCTGCACCGTGGCGTACTCCGTCGCCGGCCAGTGGGGCGGCGGCTTCCAGGGCGCCGTGAAGATCACCAACCGTTCGGCCACCCCGGTGAACGGCTGGACCCTCAAGTGGACCTACGCCAACGGCCAGGTCATCAACCAGATCTGGGGCGGCGCCTACACCCAGAGCGGCGCGAACGTCACCATCACCCCCGCCGACTACACGAAGACGATCGCCGCCAACGGCGGCAGCGTCGACTTCGGCTTCATCGCCTCCTGGAACAACACCACCAACGCCAATCCGACCGCGTTCACCCTCAACGGCACGACCTGCGCCGTCGGGTAGCGGAGTGACGCTGTAGGCGGCGGCGGGGCTGCCGCCGCCTACAGCAGATCTCGCAGGCTCTGCAACTCGCGTTCGACCCAGCCCTCGGCCGTCGACTCCGTGCCCCGCAACGCCACCTTGTCCCGCAGGTGCCACGCGATGTTGCGCACCAGCTCCACCACCCGCAGCGCCCGCACGTCGCCGGTCGTCCGCCGCCGCGAGGCGTACCCGGCCTGGAACGCCGGCCAGTGCCCGCTCGCATACGCCCCGGTCAGGTCCGCCGCGCGCGGCCCCACGGCGGCAAGGTCGAAGTCGTGCCACAGCATCCTGCCGTCATCGGTCAGGTGCACGTTGTCCAGGCTCGCATCCCCGTGCCGCACCCCGACGTCGCCGATGCCGTCCAGCAGCGGCCTGACCCGCTCCGCGATCTCGTGCACCATGGGGTCGCCGATGTACGCCAACGCGTCGTCCAGCGTGCGGACCGGATCGTACGTCCTGGCCGGATGCGCGCTGCCGAACCCGTCCGCCGCCTCGTGGAACCGGGCGAGCGCCGCGCCGTGCCGGAAGAACAACTCCCCGGACCACGGCGGTCGCGGCTTGCCACCCCGCATCCACACCGTGACGGTGAACTGCCGCACCCCCTCAGGCGCCTCGATCTCCCCGACGAGCGCCCCGTCCTCCATCGCAACGGGCACCGCCTCGGTGACCCCCGCCGCCGCAAGGTGCACCGCGAGATCCTGCTCCCACGCGACATGCGCCTTCCCGGCGGCGTACACCTTGCACGCATAGACCAGGCCGCCCTCGACGTCCACCCGGTACACATCGTTGACCAGCGACCTGACCAGCTCGCACCCCGTCACCCGCAACCCACAGCGCCCTCCGACCACCAGCGCCACACTTTCCGCCGCCGCCAACGACCGCACCCACCGCACCGCAGCCTCCATACCCCCATTCTCTGCCCCACCCCGAGCGGCGCCCGGCGTGAGCCCCGGACGAGCCGCGTCCCCGCCGCCGTGATCCACGGACGAACCCGGCCGCGCAAACGACCAACCCCGTCCACGGATCACGGCGCTGGGATGACACCCTCGGCGTGGATGTCCTTGGACCGGACGGCCCGCGGGGAGTACGTACGCATGGGGTAACTCGGTCCGGCTGATGCAGAGGGGATCGCCAGCACTGCCCGAACCAGCGGTGGCGGGCTCGCTGCGCTGTGGGGTCCCTCGGCGCCCGCCCGCGGGGCGTGGCCCGTCCGTCTTGGGGCATCGCGGCCGCTCCGTTTCGGCGTTGCCAGGGCCAGCCGGCCACAGCCCACCACGCCGCTGCTCCGGCACGCCTGGTCGAGCGCGATCCAGGTCGGTGCGACCAGATCGGCGCGACTGAACCGGGCGCCGCGCCAAACCGGGCGCACTGCCGGGTTGTGCACGGTGCCTGGCCGCGCGGTGCCGCCCGGGTGCGACTGAGCCGGGGCTGTGTGAGCGCCGGCGAGTGCCTGATCGGAGCGGGTGGGTGGTCAGATCCGGTCAACCGGGTGCTGTGCCAGGCCGGGCACCCTGCCAGACCGGGCGCCGCACCAGGCCTGGGCGCGGTGCTGTGTTGTGCACGGTGGCGGGTTGTGTGCGGTGTCGGCTGGGTGTGGCTGAGTCGGGGCTGTGGGTGAGTGCCGGGCGGGTGTGTGGTCGGGGCGGGTGCGTGGTCAGAGCTGGTGAACCGTCGCCGCGCCAGACCGGATGCCGCGCCAGACTGGGTGCTGCGTCAGGTCGGGTTCCGTGCCAGGCCTGGGCGCGGTGCCGGGTTGGGGCGCGGTGGCGGGTTGTGTGCGGTGTCGGCTGGGTGTGGCTGAGTCGGGGCTGTGGGTGAGTGCCGGGCGGGTGTGTGGTCGGGGCGGGTGCGTGGTCAGAGCTGGTGAACCGTCGCCGCGCCAGACCGGACGCCGCGCCAGACCGGATGCCGCGCCAGACTGGGTGCTGCGTCAGGCCGGGTGCCGTGCCAGGCCTGGGCGCGGTGCCGGGTTGGGCGCGATGCCGGGTTGTGTGCGGTGTCGGCTGGGTGTGGCTGAGTCGGGGGCGTGGGTGGAAGTGCCGGGCGGGTGTGTGGTCGGAGCGGGTGCGTGGACAGCGCCGGCGTGGCGCCGGGCCGAGGGGAGAAGCCCTCGGACCGGCGCGCGGCGGGCTCGGGTCAGACGAGGCGGCGGATGTCGCCGTGGGCGCGGTAGAAGCCGCCGCGGGAGGCCTCGCGGATCTCGGGGACGACGTAGCGGGCGTGGGCCTCGCGGATGCCCTTGGGGAACTGGACCTGCCAGTCCTGGTGGTAGCCGGGGGAGACGACGCGGATGCGTAGGCGGCCGCCCTCCTCGAAGCACTCGACGATGATGCCGTCGCTGGGGTCGGTGGCGACCTCGACGGTGGTGGAGGGGGCGACGGCCTCCATGCGGGGGGCCTTGACGTCGACATACTCGGGGACGACGCCCTGCTCGGCGGCGCGGACGGCCTCCTCGCTGGCGTCGATGCAGGCCAGGGAGCCGTCGGTGGTGACGATGTAGAGCCGCTCGGCGTGATACTGCATCGAGTAGGCGCTGCCGCAGCCGGTGCCGAGCTTCCACAGCCGGGTGCCGTCGGCCGCGAAGCAATACACCGAGGAGCTGGAGTCGCCGGCGAAGACGTAGCGGCCGTCGGGGGCGGCGGCGCAGGAGTAGATGGTGTTGTCGCAGCGGTACGTGACGGCGGTCTGACCGCTCTTGGTGAAGGACAGGACCGAGTTGGACGACATGCCGGCGTAGAGGGTGTCGCGCTCCTGCCAGCCGAAGAGGACGGCGCCGCGGGTGGGCTGGTTCCACAGCTCCTTGCCGGTGCGCCAGTCGTAGCTGGTGACGCCCTTGCTGTGGCCGTGGTGCACGGCGTTGTCGTCGCAGCGGACCATCCAGCCGCTGGAACCGTTGCCCTGGCGGCGCCAGAGGAAGTCGTCCTCGTGGTCGATGCTGCAGATGCCGCCCTTGGCGTCGGCGACGCCGAGGACGCCGTCGTGGATGTCGAGCCAGTAGATGTCGATGTCGGGGGCGATGGAGTAGGCCAGGCGCGGGACCTTGCCGGAGAGGTCATAGACGTTGCCGTCGTCGCAGCCGGCATAGAGCCAGTCGTCGTCGGCGACGATGCACTTCACCCCGTCGGGGAGCTGGAACTGGCGCTCGACCTGGGCGTCGTGGGTGAGGGTGGTGACGACGCCGGCCTCGTTGCCGACCATGCAGACGCGGTCGTCGACGAAGATGCCGAAGGCGGAGGAGCCCGACTTGTAACGCCACAGCAGCGGCGCGGTCTTCGCGGTGGAGCGGGCGCTGACGATCACGCGGCGGGAGACGGAACGCTTGGCGCGCTGGCCGGCGACGGCCGGGGCATACCCCTTGCGGGTCTTCTCGCCGATCTTCTTCGCGGCCTCGGCGGTTGCCTTCGTGTGGTCGGGGTAGGTGGTGGTCTTCAGGGTGCCGGGGTCGCCGATGCGGCCATAGCGGATCGACATCTCGGCGCCGTCGACGGTCACCTCATAGAACTTGTGGGCGCCGCCGCTGTCCTCGGACAGCTCGAGATAGGTCGTCTGGGGCATCGGTCACGGCCTTTCAAGTACGAACCAACGAGGGGGCGCCGACAGCGTAGCGACGACCACCGACAAAAATCGCAGGCGTGCTGCATCTGCGGGTCATCTCCCCACCGGACCGGACCGAAGACGTCGTGCGGGTCATCGAGGCCGCCCCGGGCGCGACCAACCTGGTCGTGCTGCCCGGCGCGGCCCGCCAGCCCGACGGCGACCTGGTGCTCTGCGACGTCGTCCGGGAGGCCGGCAGCCCGGTGTTGTCGGCGCTGCGCAAGCTGAAGATCCACGAGACCGGCTCGATCGCGATCGACCACGTCGATGTGGCGTTGTCGCACGTGGCGGCCGTCGCGGCCGACGCCGCGCCCGGGCTGGCCGGCGACGCGGTCGTCTGGGACGAGATCGAGCAGAAGACGGGCGACGAGACGGAGCTGTCCGGCACGTACCTGCTGATGTTCGCCATCGCGGCGATCATCGCGGGCATCGGCGTGCTGTTCGACCAGCCGATCCTCATCGTCGGTGCGATGGTGGTCGGCCCCGAGTTCGGCCCCCTCGCCGCGCTGTGTGTCGGAATTGTCCGAAGAAGGCCGACATTCTTGAAAAAGTCCGCGCTCGCCCTGTCGGTCGGCTTCGTGACGGCGATGCTCGCGACGGTCGGCGCGACGTTCCTGCTCGACCTCGCCGGCCTGGTCGAGCGGGGCATGCTGCTGCACCCGCGGCCGATGACGGACTTCATCTGGCGCCCCGACGCCCTGTCCTGGGTGGTCGGCTTCCTCGCCGGCATCGCCGGCATGCTGTCGCTGACATCGTCGAAGGCCGGCCCGCTGATCGGCGTCCTCATCTCGGTGACGACCGTGCCGGCGGCCGCCAACATCGCCGTCGCCATCGCGTACTGGGTGCCCGACGAAGCGCTCGGCTCGGCGGTGCAGCTGCTGCTCAACCTGGCGGCCATCATCACCGCGGGCGTGCTGACGCTGCTCGCCCAACGCTGGTTCTGGACCATGACGGCAAGGAAGGCGGCACGGCAGTGACGGACCTCAGAGAAGCCCTGGACCGGCTGTTGGAGCCCGTCCCGCCGAAGCGGCTCGCCGAGTCGGTGCAGCGCCTCATCGCCGACTACCGCAGCGGCCGCCCCGCCGACGAGCCGCTGATCCGCAACATGGTCGACGCCACCGCGTACGCCGCCTACCGGATGCCGGCCACCCACGCCGCCGTGGGCGCCGTGCTGGCGCAGCTCGGGGAGAGCGTCGACCCGCGCAGCATCCTCGACGTCGGCGGCGGCTCGGGCGCCGCGACCTGGGCGGCCCTCGAACAGTTCCCGGGCATCCAGGAGATGACCGTCCTCGACCAGGTGCCGGAGGCGCTGAAGCTCGGCCAGCGCATGCTCCCGCGGGCCACGTGGCAGGAATGGCACCTCGGTGAGCCGTTGTCCACCGTGGACATGGTGCTGGTGTCGTACGTGCTGGGCGAGCTCACCGAGGACGCCCAGCGCGACCTCGTCGAAGCCGCTGGCGCGGCGGCGGAGCAGGCGGTGGTCATCGTCGAACCGGGCACCCCGCTGGGGTACCGGCGAATCCTCGAAGCGAGAGACCGCCTCATCGCGGGCGGCTGGACCGTGGCCGCGCCGTGCCCGCACCAGCAGGCGTGCGGGATGACGGGCAAGGACTGGTGCCACTTCACCGCCCGCATCAACCGCTCCGCGCTGCACCGCCGGCTCAAGGCCGCCGAGCTCGGCTACGAGGACGAGAAGTTCTCCTACGTGGCCGTCACGAAAGGCGTACAGCGGCAGTGGCAGGGGCGGGTGGTGCGGCACCCCACGTTCCGCAAGGGGCTGGTCACGCTGCAGGTCTGCAACCCGGACACCACGGTCGGCCCGACCCTCGTCTCCAAGCGGGAGGGTCCGCGGTACAAGCAGGCCCGGGACGCCCAGTGGGGCGACGAATGGCCCCAGGCATCGCAGTGACCGCCGCGGCGGCCGACGACGAGCGGGCCCGGCCGATCGTGGTGATCGGCCGGGCCCGTCGTTCAGGCGGTCAGCGTCAGGTCTGGTCGGCCGCGAAGGAGGCGACCCACGACAGCGACGAGTTCCAGTTGATGGTCAGCTCGTTCGTCGACCACGACTTGATGTCGTCGATGTAGCACAGCTGCGGCTTGCAGCCCTTCAGCGCCGCCGAGGCGACCTCGTCCTGCAGCGACGAGTTCGGTCCACCGGCGAGCGTGCCGCGCGGCGGGTTGGGCAGCTTCGGGTCGAGCTGGTTGGCGTACCAGCGGCTGTGCTGGTTCTTCGAGGCCTTCTCGCCGTAGCCGGTCACGTAGGACTGGTTGAGCGCGTTGCGGCCGAAGATGTAGTCCATGCCGGTCAGGACGCCGTCGCGGTACTTCGCCTCGCCGGTGAGGTCGAATGCGGTGCCGACGACCGCGAGGTTGTTGAGCATCTGGCTGTTGGACGCCCAGTCGTAGCCGCCGTTGGGCGCGTACGCCTGGCCGTACGCCTGCGAGGTGAGCGTGGCGAGGTGCTTGTCGGCGCCGGCGACGACGCTGGCCTTCACCCGCTCCCGGTCGCCCAGCTTGTTGTCGATCGTCGCCAGGTCGAGCCGGCCGAGGGCGCCGACGGCGCGCCAGTCGAACGCGTTGGCGAAGACGTCGGACTTGTGCACCGGCGATGCGGTCACGACGTCGGAGAACTTCTTCTCGCCGGTGGTGATGTACAGCTCCGCCGCCGCCCAGTAGAACTCGTCGTCGACGTCGGTGTCACCGTACGCGCCGCCGCCCGTGGAGTCGGAGTCCGGCGCGTAGACCTTCGGGTTCGCCTGCGCCGCCGCGAACGCGGCGCGGGCCGAGGTCAGCAGCTTCTCGGCGTAGGCCGGGTCGTAGTCCTTGAACACCCGGGCGCCCTGCGCCGCCGCGGCGGCCAGGTTGAGGGTCGCGGCGGTCGACGGCGGCTTGAGCACCCGCTGCTGCGTGTCGGCGGCCGGGTCGGTCGGCAGCCCGGTCCAGGCGACGTCCTGGACCTTGTGGTGTGCCATGCCGGCGAGCTTCTGCCCGGCCGGGACCTGCATCTTCATGAGGAAGTCGAGCTCCCAGCGGGCCTCGTTGAGCACGTCGGGGGTCTTGCCGCCGGTCTCGGGCTGGCGCAGGGCGCGCGCCTTCGCCGCCTTCGGGGAGCGCTCGTAGGAGCTCATGAGCTGCGCGACGGAGATGCCGCCGTTGACGACGTACTTGCCGTGGTCGCCGGCGTCGTACCAGCCGCCGGTCACGTCGAGGCTGTAGTCGCAGGAGCCGGGCGCGCACGGCACCTTGGTGTCGCCGCCGTTCGGGGTCTCCGCGGTGTGTCCCGCGGCGCGGCCGTAGCCGGGCGCGATCTTGTTGTCGATGGCGATGCCGCTGCGCTGCGGGTAGTAGAACGACATGGCGTCGATCGCGAGCTGGCGATAGGCCTTCGGGTCCAGGTCGAACGGCAGGCTGGCCTTGCCGTCGACCTCCAGGGTGTACGTGCTGCCGCTGCCCTTGTAGGAGCTGAAGTCGACGGTGTGGGTGTTCTGGCCGGAGCTGGGGTCCATGCCGTGCGGAGTGGTCTCGCCGGAGGCGACGACGGCGCCGGCCTTGTCCTTGAGCTGCCACGACAGCGGGGTGCTCGAGTCGCTGATGACGGTGGCCTGCTTCGGGCCGTCGGGCAGGTAACCCACCTGGTTGACCCGCACCGGGGTGTCGGGGATCTGGTCAGGGGTGGCGGGGAACGCGTAGGCGGCGTCGGCTCCACCGGAGCCGACGCCGGGCAGGCCGCCGTCCTTGGAGGCGAACGCGATCGGCAGGGTGACGGCGGGGACCGCCACGATCGCCGCGATGGCAGCGAGTTTGGCCTTGTTGGACAGGGTCGGCAGGCGCACCGGCTCTCCTTCTCGGTCGGGTTAGCAGCACACGCGCCACCGTTCCTCCAGGGGGAGAAATTGGGTGATCAGCGGCGTGTCCGGGCGAACCTACCGAGCGACATGCCGGTTGAATTGGACAAAACGGCCGAGCTGTGACCTAGGCCACTCCGCACGGCGGCGGTTGGCACATCGTCTCCTCCAAACGCATGAGACGTTCTGCGCATCCGCCCAGCTCAATAGCTCTACAACGTGTGTATACAACGTAGGTATACACATGGTGTACAGTCGCCTCCATGTCCATCGGTCAAGCGTTTCTGGGGCTGCTCGAGTCCCAGCCCCGCCACGGTTACGACCTGAAGCGGGCCTACGACGAGCGGTTCGGCAGCGACCGCCCCCTCGCCTACGGGCAGGTCTACTCGACCCTGTCCCGGCTGCTGAAGCACGGCCTGGTCACCGTCGACAGCGTCGAGCCCGGCGAGGGCCCCGACCGCAAGCGCTACGCGATCACCCAGGCCGGCGTCACGGACGTCGAGCAGTGGCTGGCCTCGCCGGAGAAGCCCGAGCCGTACCTGCAGAACACCCTCTACATGAAGGTGATCCTCGCGCTGCTGACCGGCCGCCCCGCGGGCGAGCTGCTGGACACGCAGCGGGCCGAGCACCTGCGCCTCATGCGCGAGCTGACCCGCCGCAAGACCGGCGGTGACCTCGCCGACCAGCTGATCTGCGACCACGCCCTGTTCCACCTGGAGGCCGACCTGCGCTGGCTGGAGCTCACCGCCGCCCGCCTCGACGACCTGGCCCGGAAGGTGCGTGCCTGATGCTCTCCGCCGTGTCACTGACGAAGTCGTTCGGATCCACACAGGCCCTGTCGGGCGCCTCCATGTCGGTCGCGGCCGGCGAGGTCGTGGCCGTGATGGGGCCGTCCGGCTCCGGCAAGTCGACCCTGCTGCACTGCCTCGCCGGGATCGTCCGCCCCGACGGCGGACAGGTCCTCTACCGCGACCAGGAGCTGTCGGCGATGTCCGACGCCCGGCGTAGCGCGCTGCGGCGCGGCGAGTTCGGCTTCGTGTTCCAGTTCGGCCAGCTCGTGCCCGAGCTGACCTGCCTGGAGAACGTGGCGCTGCCGCTGCGCCTGTCCGGCCACCGGCGCAAGGACGCCCAGCGGCGCGCCGCCGGGTGGCTGGAGCGCCTGGAGATCACCGACGTGGCCGGCAAGCGGCCCGGCGAGGTGTCCGGCGGCCAGGGGCAGCGCGTTGCCGTCGCCCGGGCGCTCGTCACCGGCGCGCGGGTCGTCTTCGCCGACGAGCCGACCGGCGCCCTGGACTCCCTCAACGGCGAGCGGGTCATGCGCCTGTTCACCGAGGCGGCGCGGGACGCCGGAGCCGCCGTCGTGCTCGTGACGCACGAGGCCCGGGTCGCCGCCTACGCCGACCGCGAGATCGTCGTCCGCGACGGCAAGGCCCTCGACCTGGCGAGGCAGTCATGATCGCGGTGTACGGCGAGGTGGCGGCATGAGCGGTCCGGAGCGCAGCGGAGGAGCCGCGAATCAGTGTTGCAGCGTTGGCTCAGGCCGACGCCGGAGCGCAGCGGAGGTGGCGGCGTGAGCGGTCCGGAGCGCAGCGGAGGAGCCGCGAATCAGTGTTGCAGCGTTGGCTCAGGCCGACGCCGGAGCGCAGCGGAGGTGGCGGCATGAGTGCCATCGACACGCCGTCCGTGGCGCTCGGCGGGGGCGGCCGGCACGCGCCGGAGGGCGGTCCCGTGCGGGCCGGCCGGCTGCGGCGCTGGGCGACGGAGATCGGCCTCGGGGTCCGGCTCGCGCTCAGCGGCGGCCGGGAGGGGCTGCTGCGCACCGCGCTCACCGCCGTCGGCGTCGGCCTCGGCGTCGCGGTGCTGCTGCTGTCCGTGTCCATCCCGACGATGCTCGACGCGCGCAGCGACCGCACCGCCGCCCGCGACGACGACCGGTACGGTGGCGACGAGCTGCCGGCCGGGGACACGACCGTGCTGACGCTGAACCTCGCGACCTCCTTCCACGGCAAGAACGTCCGCGGCCGGCTCGTCCGCGCCGACGGCGCCCACCCGGTGCTGCCGCCCGGCGTGCAGGCGATGCCGGCGCCCGGCACGATGCTCGTGTCGCCGGCGCTGCGGGACCTGCTGGCCTCCTCCGACGGCGCGCTGCTGCGCGACCGGATGCCCGGCACCGTGGCGGGCACGATCGGCAAGGCCGGTCTTTCCGGGCCGAACGAGCTGGTCTACTACGCCCAGCGTGGCGACCTCGCGTTCGGCCAGCCGCAGGTTCAGCGCATCGACTCGTACGGCAGCCGCAGCGAGCACCGTCCGCTGGACCCCTTCCTGCTCATGCTGGTCGTGGTCATCTTCGTGGTGCTGCTCATGCCGGTGGCGATGTTCGTGGCCGCCGCCACCCGCTTCGGCGGCGAGCAGCGCGACCGGCGGCTCGCCGCCGTCCGGCTCGTCGGCGCCGACGGTGCCATGACCCGCCGGATCGCGGGCGGCGAGGCGGTGATCAGCGCGACCCTCGGCCTGCTCGCCGGCGGCGCCTTCTTCCTCGCCGGCCGGCAGTTCGTCGAGGTGTTCGAGATCGCCGACCTCAGCGTGTACGGCTCCGACGTGCGCCCGCCGCTGCCGCTGCTCGCGCTGCTCGTCGTGGCCGTGCCCGTGGCCGCGCTGGCGATGACCCTGGTGGCGATGCGCCGGGTGGTCGTCGAGCCGCTCGGCGTCGTGCGCCGCGCCTCCTCCAGCACCCACCGGCGCCTGTGGTGGCGGGTGCTCGTCCCGCTCGCCGGTGCCGGCCTGCTCGCGCCGCTGACCGGCAAGCACGGCGAGTTCAACCCGTGGCAGGCGGTCGGCGGGGTGTCGCTGCTGCTGCTCGGCGTGGCGCTGCTGCTGCCGTGGGTCTTCGACCGGCTGGTCGGCCGCCTCGGCGCCGGCGGGAGCGTGTCGTGGCAGATGGCGGTGCGCCGCCTGCAACTGTCCGGCGGCAGCTCCGTGCGGGCCGTCGGCGCCATCGCGGTCGCGGCGGCCGGCACGATCGCGCTGCAGATGCTGTTCGCCGCAGCCGAGTCCGAGTACACCATCAACACCGGGCAGGACCCGACCCGTGCGCAGGCGGTCACGCTGCTCACCGTGTCCCCGATCACGACGGCCAAGGACGCCGCCGGGATCGACGCGAGGCTGCGGGCCGTCGGAGTGACGTCGGTCCACACGTACAGGAGGGACATCGCCTCCATCAGCGACGACGACTTCGTGGGAGTGCGGGTCGGCGACTGCGACGTGCTGCGCGAGATGGCCGCGCTGGAGAGCTGCGCGGACGGCGACGTGTTCGTGCTGGACCGTCCCGACCTCATCGGCCGGACCGTGCGCATGGGCGACCCGTCCGCCACCCCGCAAGGTCCACAGTGGACCGTGCCGGCGGCGGCGCACCGGGCGCAGGCCCGCAAGGACCCGTGGGGCCAGGACGTCGAGGGCATCCTCGTCACGCCCGCCGCCGCGCCGGCCGCCCGCGCGGAGCCCACCTTCGAGTCCTACGTCCACCTGGACCCGGCCGCCGGCCTGGACGCCGAGGAGCGGCTGCGCAACGCCGCGATGGCCATCAGCCCGGCCATGGACGTGTCGATCCTGCGCTCGAAGGTGCGCGACAGCACGTTCATGAGCATCCGCCGCGGTCTGTTCGCCGGCTCGGCCGTCACCCTCCTGCTCGTCGGGCTGAGCCTGCTCGTCGGCACGATCGAGCAGCTGCGCGAGCGGCGGCGCACCCTGGCCGCGCTGGTCGCCTTCGGCGTCCGCCGCTCCACGCTGGGCTGGTCGATCCTCTGGCAGACCCTGCTCCCGGTCGTCCTGGGCCTGGTGCTGGCGACCGGCCTCGGCCTCGGCCTGGGCGCCATGCTCCTGGCCACCGTCGACGTGCCCTTCCACGCCGACGTGACCGGCATCGCGATCGTGTGCGGCATCGCCGGCGGGGTGGTCCTGCTCGTCACCACCGCGAGCCTGCCCGCGCTGTGGCGCCTCATGCGCCCCGATGGGCTGCGCTTCGAGTAGCGGTTTTTCTGTCGTACCCCGGGGCTACCGTGTCGGTCATGGAGCTGCGGGAGTGGTGGGGGCTGATCGAATCGGCTCGGGCGGCGTGCGGGTCGTCGGCGGGGGATCGTGACTCGGCCGACGACCCGCTGCCGGGCGAGGTGCTGTCGCGGGTCGCGGCCCTGCCACCCGCGTCGATCGTCGCGTTCGGGCGCTGCTTCTCGACGGTCTTCGACGCGGCGTATCTGGCGCCGCTGTGGGCCGCCGCCTATCTCATCGAGGGCGGCTGCGGCGACGACGGCTTCATGGACTTCCGGGCCGGCCTGATGCTGCAGGGCCGCTCCGCGTTCGACGCCGCCGTCGCCGACCCCGACTCCCTCGCCGACCTGCCGGTGGTCCATCGCATGGCGTCCACCGGCAAGGGCTGGCTCGGCTGCGAGGCGATGCTGTATGTGGCCCGCACGGCCTACACCCGCAGCACCGGCTCCCCGTCCGGCTACGACGAGGCGTTAGCCACCCGGTCGCCGACCCGTCCGTCACCGGCCCGCGGCGAGCGGTGGGACCTCGAGGACGACGAGCGGATGCGGCTGCACCTGCCCCGGCTGGCCGCCCTGTTCCTCTCCTGACCGCCTTCTTCTGACCACGGCGACCGCCGGAGCGTTGACAACGTCGTACACACAGTGGCCGGTCGGGCGCTGCGCGAGGCCGGCGCCGTCGACTTCGCCACGACGGTCGCGTGCGTCGCGCCTTCGAGATCAGTTCAGCGTGACTCGGCTTCGCGGCCCGGGCCGGAGTGTCGTGAAGCGCGTTGCCGGCGGCGGCCGTGTCCGGCGCCTCCGGCGCTACCTGCTGGCGGCGGTTGCAGGAGTCGCCCGAGCCCGGCGTCTGGCAGCAGCCGCACGAACTGACCCTGGCCGAGCCACGTTCCGCCGGGCGGCTGGATAGCTGGTGGCACCGCTTTCCTGACTCCGGCGACCGCCGGAGCGTTGACAACGTCGTACACACAGTGGCCGGTCGGGTGCTGCGCGAGGCCGGCGCCGTCGACTTCGCCACGACGGTCGCGTGCGTCGCGCCTTCGAGATCAGTTCAGCGTGACTCGGCTTCGCGGCCCGGGCCGGAGTGTCGTGAAGCGCGTTGCCGGCGGCGGCGGCGTCGGACGCCTCCGGCGCTACCTGCTGGCGGTGGTTGCAGGAGCCGCCCGAGCCCGGCGTCTGGCAGCAGCCGCACGAAGTGATCCTGGCCGAGCCACGTGCCGCCGGGCGGCTGGATAGCCGGTGGCGCCGCTGCTCTCACCCAGCTCCGCCGCGAGCTGCGACCTGTCCGCGGCAGCCGTCGACCCATCGCCGGCGTGCACGCCGATCCGGGCGGGGCCCTTCGCACCTGCGTGCACTTAACGGGGGCCGCACACCAGCCCGATCCTGGCCGACCGGGCAAGCTGGGTGGCGAGCGCCATCTGATCTCCGACGCGTCGGCGTCCCGTTCGCCGTGATGCTGACCGGCGGTCGCCGCGGCGACGTTGGTCAATTGCTGTCGTTGCTCGACGTGATCCTACAGGTCCGCGGTGTGTGCGGCCGGCCCAGACGCGGGCCAGGCTGCATCCACGCCGACCGCAGCCCGGACCGCAGCCTCGACCGCAGCCTCGACCTCGACCACGACCATGACGCCTGGTCTGAGTCCGGTCGACCAGGGCGGCGAGCGCCATCTGATCGCCGACGCGTCGGCGTCCCGTCCGCCGTAATGCTGACCGGCGGTCACCGCGGCGACGTTGGTCAATTGCTGCCATAGCTCGACGCGGTCCTAGAGATCCGCAGTGTGCGCGGCTGGCCCAGACGCCGGCCAGGCCGCATCCACGCCGACCGCAGCCTCGACCGCAGCCTCGGCCACGACCGCGACCATGGCGCCTGGTTCGAGTCCGGTCGACCGGGGCCGCCGGGGTTGGAGTCCGGTCGACTGGGGCGGCTGGGCCTCGAGCGCCATCTGATTGCCGACGCGGCGGTGTCCCGCTCGCTGTGATGCTGACCGGCGGTCGCTGCGGCGACGTTGGTCAATTGCTGTCGTTGCTCGACGTGGTTCTACAGGTCCGCGGTGTGCGCGGTCGGCCTAGGCGCCGGCCACGCCTCATCCACGCCGACCGCAGTCTTGACCACGACCGCGACCACGACCGCGACGCCTGATTCGAGCTCGGTCGATGGGGCGGGCTGGGCGGCGAGCGCCATCTGATCACCGGCGTGTCGGCGGCCCGCTGTCGGTGTCCCGCTCGCCGTGGCGCTGGCGGGTGGTCATCGCAGCGGCGTCACCTGGTTGCTGTCTCTGCTTGACGCGGTCCTGCAGGTCGGCGGTGTGCACGGTCGGCCCAGGCAGCGGTCGCGCCGCATCCACGCCGACCGCGGTCCCGGTCACGACCATGATGCCTGGTTCGAGTCCGGTTGACCGGGGTGAGGTGGGCAGCGAGCGCCACCTGGTCACCGAGGCGGCCGGTGTCCCGCGCGACGTGGGGCTGGCTGGCGGTCACCGTAGCGGCGTCACTCGGCTGTTGCTGGTGCTTGACGTGGTTCCACAGGTCCGCGGTGTGCGCGGTCGGTCCAGGCAGCGGCCGCGTTGCATCCACGGCGACCGCGACCGCGACAAGTGGCGTTGCCTGGTTCGGGTCCGCGGTATCGGCCCGCGTATTGCCCGCCGTGGCAAAGGGGGTGGCTTCGCTGGCTGATCCTGTTCCTTGCCTGATCGCGGCGGGGGTCGGTTGTGTCAGCGGGGCACGGGGGCGTGCGTGGGTTTCTTGCGTGGGCGTGGTCGGGCATCATCGGCCGATGGCGGATGGTGAGCTGTTGCTTGAGGTGGGCATCGAGCCCGAGTACGGCCAGATCAGGCTGTCCGTGACCGGTGGGGACTGCAGTGTGCCGGAATGGGGTGGTGGGCCGCACACGGCGGTGTCCGGGCCGGGCATGATGCTGGTCGCGACCTGGAGTGATGATTGCGGGCCGGTGATCGTCCGTGTGTACGACGGGCGGCCCGTGCTTGATGGCTGGAGCCTGGTGCACACGGGTCGGTTCGAGGTCGGTCCGGCCGGTCTCGATGCGGGGATGGCGGTCAGCGCTGTCGAGCACTGGGTTCCGGTGCCCGAAGGGTTGGTGGAGGTTGAGGTGTGGGTCCGCGATCCGGCCGGTCCGGGTGAGGTCACGTTCGTCCTGACGCGCTGACGGCGTCTGCGGGGTGCCGGGGGATGGCATACGGTGTTGGTATGGCGGGGTTTGAGGATGCTGCGCGGGGTGTGCTGGACGAGGGGCGGTATGTGGTGCTGGGCACCGCGGACGCGGGTGGGAAGCCGTGGGTGTCGCCGGTCTTCTACACGATGAACGGGTATCGGGAGCTCGTCTGGATGTCGTCGCCGGAGACGTTGCATTCGCGGAACCTGGCGGTGCGGCCCGAGGTGAGCATGGTGGTGTTCGACTCGCGGGTGGAGGTGGGTGGGGCGTTCGCCGTGTACATGAGTGGGGTGGCGGAGGAGGTCTCCGGGGAGGCCGTGGCGGAGGTCGCGGCGACGTATGGTGCGGCGGCGCTGCCGAAGGGTGGGCGGCTGGTCAGGATCGAAGAGGTCACCGGTGACGGGATCTACCGGATGTACCGGGCGGCGATCCGTGAGCACTGGGTGCTCGACCCCGGCAGCCGCCCCGACGGGCGGGCCGCCGTCACGCTGTAAGGCACGACGGAGAAGCGTCAGGGGTTCGGGACGCGGGCGAGGATCTCGTCGACCGAGGCGGCCGGGTCGGTGATCGGGAACTGCACCTCGCGGATCACGCCCGCGGGGTCGGCGAGCAGGGTGAGCCGCTTGAGGCGGTCGACGCCCGCGGCGCGGAAGGTCGGCAGGAGCAGGCCGGCGGTCAGCATGAGGTCCTGGTCCGACAGCAGCGGAAACGGCAGGCGGGCGTGGGCGGCGAACGCGGCCAGCTGGTCGGGGCGCTGGGTGCTCACGCCGTGCACGGCGACGCCCTTCGCCAGGAACGCCGGGTGGCGGTCGGCGTAGGTCAGCGACTCCAGGGTGCAGCCGGGCGCGCCGGGGATGTCTCCCCACCCGGGCGGATAACCGTGGGCGTCCGGGGCGAAGGCGCCAGGGAAGCAGTACAGCAGCATCCATGAGACCGGAGTGCCGAGGTCGACCGGGGTGTCGTCGTGTGCGGTGAGCGTGACGGCCGGCAGGCGGCGGCCGGTCAGAGCGTGCACCCTGCGCACCTCGCCGGAGCCGAAGTCGGAGCCGGAAGCGGAGCCGGAAGGGGAGCCTGAAGCGGAGCCGGAAGCGGAAGCGGAGCCGGAGGTAGAGGCGGAGCCGGGGGCAGCGGCGGCGGTTGCGGTCAGGGCGCCTGAGCCCATGACGTGGCGGGTGCCCCAGTCCTGCAGGGCGACCAGCACGGGCAGCAGCCCTTCGCCCTTCGCGGTGAGCAGGTAGTCGTAGCGCGGCGGGTGCGCCGAATACTGCCGCCGGTGCAGCACTCCGTGCTCGACGAGCCGGGCGAGGCGCTCGGTGAGGGCGCGCCGGCTCACGCCGAGGGCGCGCTGCAGCGCGTCGAAGCGGGTCGTGCCGCCGGCGATGTCCCGCACGATCAGGAACGTCCAGCCGTCGCCCATCACGCCGAGCGCCTGGCTGATGCCGCAGTCGGCGTCGGCGAGGGCAGCGCGGTCCATGCCTACCGACTATAGTGCGTTCCATTATGGAACTCACCACATCGCGCAAAGAGACGCTGTTCTGGACCTGGTGGGCGGCCGGGACCACCAGCAGCGTCGGGTCGGCGGTCGGGGCGGTCGCGCTGCCACTGACGGCGTTGACGGTGCTCGACGCGGGCCCGTTCGAGATGGGGCTGATCGCGGCGGCGAGCTATCTCGCGTGGCTGGTCATCGGGCTGCCGGCGGGGGTGTTCGTGCAGCGGCTGCCGCTGCGCGGGGTGCAGGTCGGCGCGGACCTCGCCCGGGCCGCCGCCGTCGGGTCGGTGCCGCTCGCCTGGTGGTGGGGGTGGCTGAGCGTGCCGCAGCTGGTCGCGGTGGCACTCGTCGTGAGCTTCGCCAACGTCGTCTTCGACGTGGCCAACGCGACCTTCCTGCCGGAGATCGTCGAGCGGGAGCGGCTGCAGGCCCGCAACAGCCTCGTGTCGGCCACGCACGCCGCCACCCAGCTCGGCGGGCCGTCCGTCGGTGGGTTCTGCGTCCAACTGTTCGGTCCCGTCGCCACGGTACTGGTGGACGCCGCCAGCTTCGTCGTCTCCGCCGCGCTGCTGCGGACCCTGCCGGCTCGGGGCGGCAGGGTCCGTGCTGGGACGGGCCCGGCCTGGGGGCTGATCCGGGAAGGATGGTGGTTCGTGGTCCGCCACCCGGTGATGGGCCCCGGCATGTGGACCGCGACCGCCGTCAACTTCGTCTGCGGCGCGCAGCTGGCCGTGTACCCGCTGTACCTGGTGCGCGAGCTGCACGCGCCCGCCGGGCTGGTCGGCCTGCTGCTCGCCGCGGAGGGCGTCGGGTCTCTCGTCGGCGCGGCGCTGACGGCGCGGATCACGGGCCGGCTCGGATCCGCCAGGGCCCTGGTCTGGGCCGGGTTCGCGGCGGTCGCCGGCGCGGCCCTCGTGCCGGTCGGCGCCGGTTGGCCGGCGTTCGTGGCGTTCGCCGCCGGCAACGTGGTGTTCGCCGGCGGGGTGGTCGTGCTGAGCGTCACGACCCGGACGTACCGCCAGATCGCCAGCCCGCCGGACCTGCTGCCGAGGGTCATGGCCACGGTCCGGTTCGTGTCCTGGGGCGCGATCCCCGTCGGCGGCCTCGTCGCGGGTGCCCTGGCCGGCGCGCTGGACGGGCGCACGACGCTGTGGCTGTTCGCCGCGGCGACCCTGGCCGCCCCGCTCGCGCTGGTCCTGTCGCCCGTCCGGCGGCTGCGCGACCTGACCGACTTCCAAGAGACGTCTCGCGCCGGCGACTTCCAAGAGACGTCTCGCGCCAGCGACTTCCAAGAGGCGCCGGGCGCCGGCGACTTCCAGGACGCGCGGAGCGCCGGCGACTTCCGGGAGAAGCCGCGCGCCGGCGACTTCCAGGGCACGCCGCGCGACGGCGGCGAGCTCCTTCACAGCTCGGGCGGTGTCGATGTGGGGCACGTGTAACGGGGTGGCGATGAACGGCGTGACGTGCGTGTAACGCGCTCTCCTTAGGCTGCCCGCAGCGTCACGGTCGACGCGACGGTGTCGGCCGGGCGGAGGGATGTGGTTGTGGTAGCACTCGGCACGCAGGTCAGGACGGTGTGTTCGTACTGTGGCGTCGGCTGCGGGATGGTGCTGGACATCCAGACCGGGCCTGACGGCCGGCGGAGCGCGCTGAAGGCGGCCGGTGACAAGGAGCACCCGGCCAACCGCGGGCGGCTGTGCACCAAGGGGGCGACGAGCGCCGACATGCTCGCGGCGCCCGGGCGACTCGGCACGGCGAAGGTCCGCCGGGAACGCGGTGCCGCGCCGCAGGACGCCGACCTCGACGCCACGATCACCGAGACCGCGCGGCGGCTGCGGGCGATCATCGACGAGCACGGGCCGGATGCGGTCGCGCTGTACGTGTCGGGGCAGATGACCCTGGAGGCGCAGTACCTGGCGAACAAGCTGGCGAAGGGCTTCATCGGCACCAACCAGATCGAGTCGAACTCGCGGCTGTGCATGGCGAGCGCCGGCAGCGGCTACAAGCTGTCGCTGGGCTCGGACGGGCCGCCCGGCTCGTACGACGACCTCGACCACGCCGACGTGTTCCTCGTGATCGGCGCGAACATGGCCGACTGCCACCCGATCCTGTTCCTGCGGATGCTCGACCGCATGAAGGCCGGCGCGAGGCTCATCGTGGTCGACCCGCGGCGCACCGCCACCGCCGACAAGGCCGACCTGTTCCTGCAGGTCAACCCCGGCACCGACCTCGCGCTGCTGAACGGTCTGCTGCACCTGCTCGTCGAGGGCGGCCACGTCGACGAGGAGTTCATCGCGGCGCACACGGAGGGCTGGGACGCCATGCCCGCCTTCCTGGCCGACTACGCCCCGGCAAGAGTGTCCGAAATAACCGGCATTTCCGAAAAATCGTTGCGTGAGGCCGCGGCGCTCATCGGTACCGCGGAGAACTGGGTGAGCTGCTGGACCATGGGGCTCAACCAGTCCACGCACGGCACCTGGAACACGAACGCCCTGGTCAACCTGCACCTCGCAACCGGGGCGATCTGCCGCACCGGCAGCGGGCCGCTGTCGCTCACCGGCCAGCCCAACGCCATGGGCGGCCGTGAGATGGGGTACATGGGCCCCGGCCTGCCCGGGCAGCGCTCGGTGCTGGTCGAGCAGGACCGCGCGTTCGCCGAGGACCAGTGGGGGCTGCCGCGCGGCACCATCCGCACCGAGGTCGGCACCGGCACCGTCGACATGTTCCAGCGGATGGCCGACGGCGAGATCAAGGCCTGCTGGATCATCTGCACCAACCCCGTCGCGTCCGTGGGCAACCGCCGCACCGTCATCGAGGGCCTCGAGGCCGCCGAGCTGGTCATCACGCAGGACGTGTACGGCGACACCGAGACCAACGCGTACGCCGACGTGATCCTCCCCGCGACGATCTGGGGCGAGACCGACGGCATCATGATCAATTCCGAGCGGAACCTGACGCTCGTGCACCGCGCCGTGACCCCGCCCGGAGACGCCCTGCCCGACTGGCAGCTGATCGCCCGCATCGCGACGGAGCTGGGACACGGCGCCGCCTTCGACTACGGCAGCGCCGAGGAGATCTTCGCCGAGCTGCGGGCGTTCTGGAACCCGGCCACCGGGTACGACCTGCGCGGCGTCAGCTACGACCAGCTCCGCGACGGCCCGGTGCAGTGGCCCGCGCCGCCGGGGGCGGGGGCCCGCAACCCGATCCGCTACCTCAACGACGGCGTCAGCCAGCACCTGCACGAGCGGCCCGACGGCTCACGGCCGCGACTGGCGTTCGCGACGCCGAGCCGCCGCGCGGTCTTCTTCGCGCGTCCGCACCTGCCGGCGGCGGAGCTGCCCGACGACGACTACCCGTTTCTGCTCAACACGGGCCGCGTGCAGCACCAGTGGCACACGCTGACCAAGACCGGCCGGGTCGGCAAGCTCAACAAGCTCAACCCCGGCCCGTTCGTGGAGCTGAACCCGGCCGACGCCGCGCGCCTCGGGATCGTCGACGGCGACCGGGTCGAGGTCGCCTCCCGCCGCGGCCGCGCGGTGCTGCCCGCCGTCGTGACGGACCGGGTGATGCCGGGCGGCTGCTTCGCACCGTTCCACTGGAACGACCTGTTCGGCGAGTACCTCAGCGTCAACGCCGTCACGAACGACGCCGTCGACCCGATCTCCTTCCAGCCGGAGCTGAAGGTCTGCGCCGTGTCCCTGGCCAGGGTCGCGGACCTGCCTGCGGACGAGCCGGGCCTGCGCGAGATGCTGGGTCTTCCGCCGGTACCGCCGCAGCTCACCGACGATGAGAAGCGGTATCTGGCCGGATTCCTGGACGCGCTCGTCGCCACCCCGCCGGATCACACGACCGTGCCCGTGCTCCCGGCGTCGGCGCCGATCCTGCCCGAGCGGGCCCTGTGGGTGAACGGGCTGCTCGCCGGGCGGTACTCGCGGGTGCCGGCGGCAGCGCCGGTCGTGGTGGCCGCGCCCGAGGAGCCGGCCGGCCCGGCGGTCCAGGTGCTGTGGGCGTCACAGACCGGCAACGCCGAGGACTTCGCCGGCGTCGTCGGCCGGCGGCTCGCCGACGCGGGCTGGCGGGCGAGCGTGCGCAGCATGGCCGACGTCGGCGTCGACACCCTGGCCGGGCCGGCGGACCTGCTCATCATCACCAGCACGTTCGGCGACGGGGACGCGCCCGACAACGGCGCCGCGTTCTGGCAGTCGCTCGGCGGGCCGGACACGCCGCGGCTCGACGACCGCCGGTACGCCGTGCTCGCGTTCGGCGACTCCAACTACGACGACTTCTGCGGCCACGGCCGGCGCCTCGACGCGCGGCTCAGCGAGCTCGGCGCGACCAGGCTCACCGCCCGCGTCGACTGCGAGCCGGACTACCAGCCTGCCGCCAGTGCCTGGCTCGACCAGGTCATCGCCGCGCTGCGGGCCACGCCGGCCCGGCGGGCGGCGCCACCGCCGGTGCCGACCCGCAACCGGCCGGTGACGGCCCGGCTCACCGGCAACCGCCTGCTGAGCCTGCCCGGCTCGGCGAAGGAGGTGCGGCGGTTCACGTTCGAGGCCGAGGAGGGCGTCCTGCCGTACGAGGCCGGCGACTCCCTCGGCGTCTGGCCCGTCAACTGCCCGGACCTGGTCGACGAGTGGCTGAAGGTCACGGGACTGCGCGCCGACGAGCCGGTCGAGGTCGCCCAGCACGGCACGCTGCCGCTCGCCGAGGCGCTGCACCGCCGCCTGGAGATCGCGAAGATCAGCCCGGACCTGCTGCGGTTCGTCGCCGAGCGCGGCACCGACCCGCACCTGAAGACCCTGCTGCGCCCCGACAACCAGGGCGAGCTGGCGAAGTGGACGTGGGGGCGCCAGGCGATCGACGTCATCGCCGAGTGGCCCGTCGACGCGACCGCGCAGGAGTGGGCGGGCGTGCTGAAGCGGCTCCAGCCGCGGCAGTACTCGATCTCCTCGACGCCGCTGCTCGACCCCTCCCGGGTCAGCCTCACGGTGTCGGTGGTCCGCTTCGCGAACAGTCGCGGCCAGATCCGCAAGGGCGTCGCGTCGACGTTCCTCGCCGACCTGCCCGCCGACGGCGAGGTGCCGGTCTTCGTCCAGCGCGCCCCGCACTTCCGCCCACCGGCCGACCCGGCCACCCCCATGATCATGGTCGGCCCCGGCACCGGCGTCGCCCCGTTCCTCGGCTTCCTCCAGGAGCGCCAGGCGCGCGGCGCCCGCGGCGCCAACTGGTTGTTCTTCGGCGAGCAGCGCCGCGGCACCGACTTCTACTACGCCGACGAGCTGCTCGCCCTGCGCGACACCGGCGTCCTCACCCGCCTGGACCTCGCGTTCTCCCGCGACCAGCGCAACAAGGTGTACGTGCAGGACCGCATGCGCGAGCACGGCGCCCACCTGTGGTCCTGGCTCCAGGACGGCGCCTGCTTCTACGTCTGCGGCGACGCCAGCCGCATGGCCAAGGACGTCGACCGGACCCTGCGCGAGATCGCCGTCGCCCACGGCCACCTGACCCCGGACGCCGCCGAGGCCTATGTGAAGCAGCTCGCCGCCGACAAGCGCTACGTCCGCGACGTCTACTGACGCATCCGCCGCGTCCGCACGGTGTGCGGATGGTCGGCCCCGAGGACCCTGGTCCTGTCGGCGAGCAGCGCGTCGAGTTCCTGAGGCCGCCAATGTACGAGGTTCTCCCGCACCTGCATCGTGTCGGGATGATCCGCCCCGAGCACGTAGTCGGCGAGCACCGCATCGAGGCCCTCGACGGCCGCGTCCGGATCCCCGGCGAGCCCCCGCCAGTGCGCCAGGTTCCGACGGGTGTCGAGCGTGTCCGGGTGATCGGGTCCGAGCACCCGCTCGGCGTCGACGAGTAGCCGCGCACTCTCCTCCGCGGCGGCACTCGGGTCCCCGGCGAGCCCCCGCCAGTGCGCCAGGTTGTGCCGCGTGCTCAGGATCGTCGATGCTTCGATGTCGGGGGTCCGCACTAGAATGGAGAGGACCTCCAGGGTCCTCGCGCGCGGCCCTGGCCGGGTCGCCGGCGTGCCCGCGCCAATAGGCCAGGTTGCCCCGGGTGCGCAGGGTGTCGGGATGCTCTGCGCCGAGAATCCGGGTCTGATCTGCCAGGACCTGCTCCAGCGAGGACACCGCCGCGGGGAAGTCGCCTCGCTCGCCCTGCCAGTAGCCGGTCCGATACCGCAACGCCAACGTGTCGCGGTGGCTGTCGCCCCAGAGCTTGCCAGCGATGTCCGCCATCGAGGAGAAGTAGGCCTGTGCCGTTGGGGTCAATGGTGGCGGCCATGAGCAGCATCGGGCGGGCCAGGGCCGCCGGGGCGAGGGCGTCCGCGCGGTCGGCGGCCAGGGACCAGGTGGCCGCGAGTTCGTGGTCGTAGTCGTCGCCCGTCGCGTTGGGGAACAGGTCCGCCAGGCGGCTGGTCCGGTCGGCGAACAGGGCGCGGTACTCGGCGCAGGTCAAGGCGTCGTCGACGATCAGGGCGGCGGCCTGGGCGAGGGCCAGGGGCAGGTGGCCGAGGTCCGCCGCCAGGGCCGCGGCGTCGGGGTCGGCCCGGTCCAGCTTGGCCGTCAGGTAGGCGGCCGACTCCGCCGGGGTGAAGACGTCGACGTCGATCACGGTGCCGCGGGAGCGCAGGGCAGCGTCGCGGCGGCGGGTGGTCAGCACGAGGCGGCCGGTCGGGCCGGAGGGCCACAGGCCGCGCAGGTCGGCGGGGTCGGCGACGTCGTCCAGGACCACGATCCAGGTCCTGTCGGTGTTCGCGAGCCAGGTCAGGAACGCGGCGGCGGCGCGCTCCACGTCGCCGGTGGCGAGGCGGAGGGCGCCGGCGGCGTCCGCGTAGCCGGTCAGCGTCGCGGTGCGCGAGGACGCCGTGACCCAGACCGCGAGGTCGGTGCCGTCGGCGCGGGCCTGCTCGAACAGCGCGGCGGCGAGCTGGGTCTTCCCCGTGCCGCCGTCGCCCACCAGTACCGGCGACGAAACGGAAACAAGGGCACCTCTGGGCTGGAAGGCGTCGGCGCGCAGCGGGGCGCGGCCCACGAGCAGCGGCCAGGCGAGCGGCGGCGGGGCGGCCGCGTAATGGTTGATCTGTGTGTTGTATGAGCCGGCTTGTAGGCCCCTGACGTCCACGATGCCATCGTCGCATCCACCTATAAGGTGTGCCGATGCGCAGACGGGTCGGGGTTGTCGTGGTGGCGTGCGCGCTGCTGGCGGGGTGCGGCGGGGAGCCGGTGAAGGTCCCCGCGGCGGCCTCGTCCTCGCAGGCGTCGGTCGCCGAGGAACTGGCCGTCGTCGCGGGCGGCGGGCTGGCGGTGCCGTCGGCGAAGCAGCTGCCGGCCAGCGCCGCGATCGGCGGGCCCGACTACGCGGTGCGGCTCACCGAGGTCGGCACCACCGATCACCTGGAGCCGGCGGTCGTCACGCAGTTCGGCAAGATGCAGTCGGCGACCGGCGTCCCGCGCGACGCGAGCGGACCGATCGCCGCCGGACAGGGCAAGGAGTTCGTGTTCGCGCGGCTGGCGGCGGTGCCGGGCCTGGAGACGCAGCCGTCCGCGGTGGTGAAGGCGCGGCTGCGGGTCGGCGACAAGGCCCGCCCGGTCGAGGGGATCGTGTCGCCGAACAGTGTGCTCGTCGCGCTCGTGCCCGCCGGGGCGCCGGTGACGCTCGTCGTGTCCGACGCCGACAAGGACCAGAGCATCGACCTGCGCACGGGCGCCGTCGGGACGGGCGCCGTCGCCGCCTATCTGAAGCCGCGGCCGTACGGTGAGACGTCCTACAAGCTCGTCGGGCAGATCAGCGGCGAGCCGCACCAGACCTACGTGGAGATCGAGGTGTCGGCGGCGCTGGAGCCGTACGACCACCGCCAGCAGGGCACGTGGGCGCCGGCCGGGCACACGTGGCTGCGGGTGTGGGTGGCGGCGAAGCTCACCTCGATCGGTGTGCTGGACGGCACCATCGACATGCGGCAGAGCCTGCAGCTGACGGCCAACGGCAAGGCGGTGACCGTCGAGGCGTCCCAGGCCGACGTCGTGGGCGAGACGGTGCCGACCAACGGCTACACGATCCGCGACGAGGTGCGGATGGAGGTCGCGGAGGGCTCGGTGCAGACGCTGACGTTCCGGTTCGAGCCCAAGGGCGCGCTGACCCGCGCCGGCAAGCCGGCCACGCTGAAGCTGACCGGCAGCGCCCAGCAGAAGATCACGCTCAAGTAGCGACGCGGGTCAGCGCCGTCGCGGCCGACCCGGTTGAGGTCGTCGGGCGCGGTGCGCGGTCCGTCATCCACTCGGTGAGCTGCGCGGCGGGCACGGGGCGGGCGAAGTGGTAGCCCTGGGCCGAGCGGTACCCCAGCGACCGCAGCTGCTCGGCCTGCTCCGGCGTCTCGACGCCCTCCGCGACCGCGTGCAGCCGCAACGCCTGGGCGAGCTGGATGACGGCGGCGGCGACCGGTGGACGACCCTCGCCCGACGGCGGCGCGGGCGCCTGGGTGAAGGAGCGGTCGAGCTTGACCTCGTCGACCGGGCAGTCGTGCAGCAGCCGGAGGGTGGAGCTGCCGGTGCCGAAGTCGTCGAGCGAGATCCGCAGGCCCAGCGCGCGGAGCCGCTCGAGGGTCGCGGTCGCCGGCCCGAGGGTCAGGGCCATCGACTCGGTGATCTCCAGGACGATGCGGGCCGGGTCGACGGCGTGCAGCGTCAGCGTCTCGGCGACGAACCCGGCGTAGTCGGCCTCGCGCAGCTCGCGCGGGGACACGTTGATGTTGAGCACGGCCGGGGCGGCGGCGCCGTGCCGGGCGTCCCACGCCGCGAACTGCCGGCACGCGTCGGCGAACACGAACCGGCCGAGCGGCACGATCAGGCCGGTGCGTTCGGCGAGGGGGATGAACGCGTCGGGCGGCAGGACGCCGTGGACCGGGTGGTCCCAGCGGACCAGGGCCTCGGCGCCGACGAGCCGGCCGTCGTCGAGGGACACGATCGGCTGGTACACCAGGAAACAACGCCCACCGTCGATGGCTTCACGCAGCTGGGACGGATGGTCGCCGCCCGCACCGGCCACGCCTTTCTCGCCGCCGAGCTCCGACATCGCGCAGTCGTAGTGCAGGTAGGCGGTGCCGGTGAGCCGCTTCGCCGCGTACATGGCGATGTCGGCGCGGCGCAGCAGCAGGCTCGGGTCGTCGCCGGCGCGGCCGTCGGCGATGCCGATGCTGGCGGAGATCGGCAGCTCCTGGCCGTTGACGACGGCGGGCGCCCGCAGCGCGTCGGCGAGCCGCTCCACGGCGAGGCTGGCGGCGGCGGGGTCGGCGCCGGGCAGCACCACGACGAACTCGTCGCCGCCGAGCCGGGCGACCGTGTCCGCGGCGCCGGCGCGACCCGCGAGGCGCCGGGCCACCTCGACCAGCAGCAGGTCGCCGACCTCGTGCCCGAGCGTGTCGTTGACCTCCTTGAAGTCGTCGAGGTCGATGAGCGCGACGCTGACCGGGCCGGACTCCCGCAGCGCCTGCTGGAGGCGCTGGCCGAAGAGCGCCCGGTTGGGCAGCTGGGTGAGCGCGTCGTGGGTGGCGGTGTGGTCGAGCCGGGCGAGGAGCCGGCCGTTGTCGACGAACGCGGCCACCTGCCGCACCATGACCAGCGCCGTGAGGGTGACCGCACCGAGCACCAGCATCTTCTCGTCGCCGTGGTCGCCGAACCAGGTCTCGAGGACGAGCAGGACGTAGACGGCGGCAACGGCCGCGTAGGGCACCAGGCTGAACGGGCGCCGCTTCGCCGCCACCGCTTTACGGGGCGCGCCGCGCTCCCGCTCCGCGGCCCACGCCGCCAGGCAGCACACCACCGGGATGCTGAGCTGGGTCGACATCAGGTGCGGGTGGCCGGGCGCGAGCAGCGGCTGCAGCATCGAGTTGGTGGCGCCGTAGAAGATCGAGAAGGCGAGCCACTGCAGCGCCGACTTGTCGATGAACTCGTAGCCCGACAGCATCACCTTCGCCACCGCGAGCACCACGACCAGGGCGAGCACGGCGAGGATCAGCGAGCCGAGGACCTCGTTGCGGTTGTCGGTGCGCAGCGCGACCCTGGTCTGGAAGTGCCAGATGAACACGGCGGCGCCGGCGACGACCGTGCCGCCGTCCAGCGCCACCCGCAGCCGCTCGCCGGCGCTGCGCCGGGACAGTGGGAGGCGGTACAGCGCGTACAGGATGAGCAGCACCGCGGCGCTGTCGAAGGCCAGCAGGACGGGCCCGTTGTACGCGCCGCCGACGTCCGGATGGGTGAGCACGTCGACTGCCTGGGCGGTGTGCGCGACCCCGACGCACAGCGCGGCGATGCTCAGGTGCCCCCAGAACCTGCGGGTCGGCGCGGGCAGCGTCATCGTCCTCGCCGTGCGCCGGAACGCGGCCGTGAGCAGCAGTGCGCCGGCCGGGGTGGGCAGCCACAGCAGGACCGGCGGCCCCACCGGCGTCACCAGGTTGACCAGGAACCAGGTCGTGCAGGCGGCCAGCACCAGACACGAGGCGCGCATCGGCCCGGACATGGCCCGCAGCCGTCGCAGTGCGCCCATCCGGTCTCCTCGTCCCGTGCTGTCCGCCAGTGCGCCGCCATCATCGACCACCGAATGCTGCCATGAGCCGCTGCCCGATTTCAGCATGTTACGATTGACGTAATATCACGGCGGTTGTAATTTGCTGGTCATGCCGCCTTTACAGGAGCCGACGTTTCTGGTGCTGACCGCGCTCACCGGCGAGCCGCTGCACGGCTACGGGATCCTGCAGCAGGTGACCGCCCTCTCCGGCGGCGCGGTGGTGCTCGGCGCGGGCACGCTGTATGGCGCGCTGGACCGGCTGGCCGAGCAGGGGCTGGTCGCTGTGGAGCGCGAGGAGGCCGTCGACGGCCGGCTCCGCCGCTACTACCGGCTCACCGACGAGGGTGCTGCCCGGCTCGCCACCGAGGTGGAGCGCCTGCGCCGCAACGCCAACGCCGCCGCCGCGGGCCTCCGCCGGCGCGGCTTCCAGGCGGGCCTGGAGTAACTGCGCCGGACTGGCGACGCCTGCTGCCCTGCTGCCCTGCTGCCCTGCTGCCCTGCTGCCCTGCTGCCCTGCCGCCTGCCGCCTGCCGCCTGCTGCGCCGGCCCTTCGGCGGCGCCCCAGGCCTGACGCCCGCCACCAGCGCCGTCTTTGTGTCGGGCCGGATACCGGGGGAGCGCGACGCCGGCGAGGCATCGTGCCCACGCCCAGACGTTGGTCAATGCCCCATTCGCCCTCCTTTGCCATCGATGCTCCGTGATTCAGCCGCGATTCCAGAGATCAATTCGGAGGCAGGTCACTCGACTCCGCTGAAGCGGCCGCCGCTCGATCACGCGGACGATTCGGCGACGCGCGCGAACCCGGCGGCGACGATGCGCCTTCACCCGCACGCGAGGTTCCCGCTCCTGCCCTCCTCGGTCGGCACGATCTTGAGGGTCTTGATCGACAGGGTCAGTTCCAGCATCAGTGCATCGGCGTCAACCCAGCGGGACAGGAACGTCGCACAGCTCTTGAGCATCTTCTCGCGGTAACCCGTCTCGAGTGAACTCACTCGATCAACCTAACCCTCTGAGGCGACACGGCACGCGCCGCAGCGAGGGCTGTTGGGGTCAGGGGGTCAGGCGGCGGAGGACTGTCCACTGTGGTTCTGGGGTGAAGCCGAGGGCCTCCTTCGGGCCCTGGGCGCCCTTGCCGCCGACGATGAGGGGGCGTTGCTGCTCGATGCCCCAGCGGATGAGGCGGGCCAGGTGGTCGAACCAGAGGCCGCTGCGCCGGGGGCCGCCGAGTGGGAGGGCGCCCCACGGGCCCAGGATCGGCGCGACGGGGTGGTCGAAGGTGAGGGTCGCCGCGACCAAACCGTCCGGGCCGGTGTAGCGCAGGGCGAGGACGTCCGGCTGCTGCAGGACGGTCTCGAACAGGGACCGTGGCCAGACCCGCATCGGCGGCCAGCGGTGGGTGTGGTTGCGGCGGGCGGTGTCGGCGCAGAGGCGGTGCAGGGTGGTGGCGTCCAGGCCCGCGTCGGCGGCCGGGCCGAAGGCGACCGTGAGCGACGGGTCGGCGTCGATGTTGCGGACCAGCCGCTGCTGGTCGACGCGCCGCGACTTGCGCAGGGTTCGCAGGTACGAGTCGTAGTCGGGGAACGTGTTGCGCAGCAGCAGGGCCGGGGCGCCGGCTCGCACGACCGAGACGCCGTGCAGGAGGTGGGGCAGCTCGCGGCGGTAGATGTGGCGGTACATGACGGCCTGGAGGCGCTTGCCGTAGCGCTGCCGCAGCGACGCCTCGAGGGTCCTGACCGCGGCCGCGAAGAGGGACGGCGCCGGGCCGCCGCTGGGGTGCAGCGTGCCGGGCAGGCCGCCGGCCAGGGCGATGCCGGAGAACGCCCCGATGATCATGCTCTCGACGTCGGCGACGGCGAGGCCGAGGGCCGGGAGCCGGCGCAGGCGCAGCGTGACGAGTCCCGCGACCTTGTCGCCGTCGCGGAGCGCGCCGACGAGGACCGGGCCGCGCCGGGTCGACGCCAGCGTCCGCATGACCGGCCAGTCCAGCACCGAGTGCAGCTCGGCGTCGCGGACCGCGGGGCCCCACCACGGCGGCGCGGCGGAGCCGGTCGGATCGAGAAGATCCAATACCAGTTCTTCGATGCTGTTGATGTTCCGCCAAGATCTGCAGGCGGTCAACAATCCGACCGGAAGGCTTCCCTTCGACAACCACTTACGTCAATACTTTTGCAGGTTGGCGGGGGGACTGGACGATCTTCGGTCGATGAGATGAGGATCAATGTATGTACTCGGCTTGAGTCAACACCACGACTCGGCTGCGGCACTCCTGCACGACGGGCGGATCGTCGCGTTCTGTGAGGAGGAGCGGTTCAGCAGGATCAAGCACGACGGGGGCTTCCCCGTCCGGGCGATCCAGTGGTGCCTGCGCAGCGCGGGCATCACCCTCGGCGACGTCGACCACGTCGCGTACTTCTTCCAGGGCCGGCGCCTGCTGTGGCACGCCGGCAAGCACTTCCTGCGCTACTTCCCGGCCACCCTGGCCGTGCTGCGCAACGACGCCGGCGACTACGGCAAGGCCCGCGGCTTCCATGAGACGACCACCCGGCGGGAGACGTCCACCAACGCCGACGACCACCACATGGGCGGCACCCTGCTCGTGCTGTGGCGCCGCGCGTCGCAGCTGGAGGCGTTGCTGCGGGCGGCGACCGGCTACGACGGGCCGACGAAGCTCAAGGTGCACCTGGTCGACCACCACCACGCGCACGCGGGCAGCGCCCTGCACATCTCGCCGTGGGACGACGCCGCGATCATCGCCTGGGACGGCATCGGCAGCGACGGCACCAGCACGCTGCTCGCCGTCGGCGAGGGCGACAGGATCCACGACCTGCGGCGGGTGAAGTTCCCGCACTCGCTCGGCGCCATGTACGCCGACGTCACCGGCTGGCTCGGCTTCCACCCGACCCGCGACGAGGGCAAGGTCATGGGCCTCGCCGCGTACGGACGGCCGACGTTCGTGGAGCAGTTCCGCGACCTGGTCCGCCTCGACAGCGACGGCCGCTACGCGCTGAACCTCAGCTGGTTCCGCCACCACGCGACCGGCAAGCACCAGGTGTCGGACAAGTTCCGCGCCACGTTCGGCCCGCCCCGGCCGAAGACCCGCGACGCCGTGCCGCAGCACTACGCCGACGTCGCGTACGCGCTGCAGAACACCCTGGAGGAGGCGGGCCTGCACGTCGCGAAGTGGGTGCACGAGAAGACCGGCAACCCGCGGCTGCTGACCGCCGGCGGGGTCGCGCTCAACAGCGTCATGAACGGCAAGATCCTGCTGCAGACCGGGTTCGAGGAGTTCTTCGCCCAGCCGGCCGCCGCCGACGACGGCTCCGCGCTCGGCGCCGCGACCGTCGTCTCCGCCGGGTTGGGCCTGCCCCGCCCGCGGGGCGAGTACATCTTCCTCGGGCCGACCTACGCCGAGGCGGACATGGAGAAGGCGCTCGCGGAGGCGGGCCTGCCGTACGAGCGCCGGGACCCGATCACGAAGACCGCCGCCGCCGCGATCGCGGACGGGAAGATCATCGGCTGGTTCCAGGGGCGCGGCGAGGTCGGCCCGCGGGCGCTCGGCAACCGCTCGATCCTCGCCGACCCGCGCGGCGCCGACACGAAGGACCGGCTCAACGAGAAGGTCAAGCACCGCGAGCCGTTCCGCCCGTTCGCGCCGTCGTGCCTGGTCGAGCACGCGGGGGAGTACTTCGCCAGCGGCTACCCGAGCCCGGTCATGCTGCTCGTCTTCGACGTCCTGGAGCACCAGCGGGCCGTCGTCCCGGCCATCACGCACGAGGACGGCACCGCCCGCGTGCAGACCGTCTCGCCCGTCGACAACCCGGTCTACCACGAGCTGATCAGCGAGTTCTACGCGCTGACCGGCGTGCCGATGGTGGTGAACACCTCGTTCAACGACAACGAGGAGCCGATCGTCTGCACGCCGCAGGACGCGGTCCGCTGCTACCTCAAGACCGACATGGACGCGCTGGCGCTCGGGCCGTTCTGGACGCAGAAGTGATCCGTCGCTGGTGGTGGCTGGCGGCCGGGGTCGCCGGCGCGGCGATGACCGTGCTCATCATGGGTGTCCTGCCGCCGGACCGCACGATCGACAACCCGGCGGAGTTTCTGCTGCGGATCAGCCCGGTGCTGTTCGCGGTCGTCGCGATCGGCGGCTTCCCGCAGCGGGCCGCGCCGGGCCTGATCCTGCTCGCCGCCGTCGTCCTCGGGTACATGGGCGTCCTGGACACCCTGTACGTGCTGCGGGTCGTCGCGCTCGCCGACGGCGGCGACTTCGCGCCGTTCTACCAGATGGCGATCTTCGTCAACGCGTTCACCGTGCTGGCGATCCTGTTCGGCTACCGGCTCGGCGGCGCGAGCACGGAGCGGGTGCTGCGGCTCGGGTTCGCGTCGGCGCTGGTGGTCGTGTCGGGCCTCAACGACCTGTCGTTCTACTACCTCAACGACTGGCCGGAAGGGCGCCCGGCGCGGCTGGACTGGGCGTCGCACATCACGGTGTTCGTCGGCGGCACGCCCACCCCGGCGGTCGCGATCGTCTTCTGCGCGGTGCACCTGCTGCTGGCCGCGGCCGTGCTCACCCTGCCGAGGTCCACACTTCGGCGTCGGCGAGAAACCCCGACGCCGTCCCCGGCACCGGCGTCCCCCCGGCCGTGAGGGCGCCGTGCCCGCACCGGGCGAACACCGTGGACAGGTTGCGCCCGGTGCCCTGAAAGTCGTCCACGGTGATCAGGCGGTGCCCGGACGGGCCGCTCAGCTCGACCGTGATCCCGCCGCCGGTGGCCGTGCAGCCGGTGGCGAGGTCGAGCTCCACGGCGACCGCCGCCTCGATGAGCGCCGGCTCGGGCCACGGCAGCCCACCGACCTCGGGGAAGTGCCGGTTGAACGTGTCCGCCAGCCACCGGCCCAGCACCGGCCGGTCCGTGACGAGCGTGGTGCGGCCCTCGTGCCACAGCACGATCACCCGCCCGGCGCCGTGCGCCGACCAGTCGACCCGCCACACCGACACGAACGCGACCGTCCCGCCGTCGCGCTCCACGGTCAGCCCCGGATTCGCCCCCACCAGCAGCACCGACATCGATCGATCCTAACGGCCCGCGGCGCGGACGCGGTCCACGGCGCGGATGCGGTCCGCCAGGGCGGGCAGGTCGCCGGGGGTGCCGTGGTGCCGGTCCCACAGGGTGCGGCAGCGCACGGTGGTGGCGACGTGGTGGCCGACGCTGAACACGGCCTCGGCGCGGAGGTGGCCGTCGCGGCGCATCCGGATCGTCAGGGCGGTGCCGGCGTCGCCGAGGCGGGCGGTGCCGCCGGGTTGCAGCGCCGCCGGGTCGTCGGCGAAGGCGGCCAGGTCGGACCACGGCACGAACAGGGTGTCCGAGCAGGGTCGTTCCTCGCCCATGTACGGCAACAGCGTGTCCCGGGGGATGTCGAGCGAGCAGTGGGCGTGCCGCGGGTCCCCGTCGGGCTGGTCCTGCCAGCTGCGCCCGCTGCCGGCCGCGATCCGCAGCCCGATGCCGTGCTCGGGGTCGAAGAACACCACCCGCGTCGTCATGGGAGGTGCTTCACGAACTTGAGGGCGTCGCGGCCCGGCCCGTCGTAGTTGGTGTGCACGGGCAGGCCGTCCAGCGAGGTGTCGCCCGGCACGAGGGTGAAGCCGAGCCGGGTGTGGAAGGCGAGGGACTGGCGGTTCGCGACGCCGGTGATCGAGTGGACCTTCCGGACGCCGCGCGCCGCGACGTCGGTGAAGAATCGGCGGTACAGCCTGCCGCCGACCCCGGTGCGCCGCAGCGCCGGCGAGACACCGACGAAGTGGATGTAGCCGACCCCGGGGTCGGACTGCGACACGAACCCGACGAGGAACGCGCCGAGCCGGCCGCCGGACAGGTCGAGCACGTAGCTGGTGTCGGTGAAGTGCTGGAAGTACAGGCGGGGCAGCAGCGTCGCCCGGTACACGCTGCCGGACTCGCCGCCCAGGCTGCCCCACCATTCGTCCATGACCGCCATGACGCGGGCGTGGTCGTCCTCCGTCGGGTGCCGCAACGTGTCGATCATCGTTCCATTGTCGTCCCTCCGCGCGGTGAGGGTGCGCTGCTACGGTCGGGCCCATGTTCGAGCTGGAGTACCTCCTGCCGCAGCCGGCACCGGAGACCGGACCGTGGGATCAGCCGGCGCCGCCGCGGTGACGCGGGCGATGAGGGTCGTGGCGATCGACGTCGGCGGCACCCGTTCCAGAGTGGCGGCCGAGGACGGGACGGTCGTGCGCTTCCCGACGGACCCCGACTATGACCGGCAGCTCGCCCTGCTGCGGGACGCGGTCAAGGGCCGGCCCGAGGCGGTCGGCGTGTCGTTCGGCGGACGGGTCACCCAGGACGGCGACGTGCGGGTCTCGCTGCACCTGCGGGCGTATGAGGGCCGGCCCCTGGGCCGGGACCTGGCGGCGGCGCTCGGCTGCCCGGTGCGGGTCGCCCACGACGCGACCTGCGGCCTGCTCGGCGAGCACGCGCTCGGCACGCTGCGCGGGGAGGACCGGTGCGGCTACCTCACCCTGTCGACCGGCGTCGGCGCGGCCGTGCGGCTCGGGCGGGGGGAGCACTTCGTGGCGCTGACCACCGAGGCCGGCCACCAGCTCGTCGAGGGCAACGACCGGCGCTGCGGCTGCGGGCAGACCGGCTGCCTGGAGACGCTGCTCGGCGGTGCGCAGCTGCGCCGGCGGCTGGGCCGCGGGTTGGAGGACGTCGACGATCCGCGCTTCTGGCAGGTGTACGCGCAGCGCCTGGCCGCCGGCATCGCCAACTTCGCGCTCACCGCGGGACTGGAGGCGGTCGCGGTCGGCGGGGCGATCGCGGCGCGCCGGGCCGAGCTGTGGCCGCCGCTGCGGCAGGCGCTCGCGGACCGGCTCACGTATCAGGCGGTGCGCGTACACCAGGCGGCGACGGAGGACGCCCCGCTGGTGGGTGCGAGAGTGCTCGCCGGCACGCCGCCGACGAGCATCCTGCACTGAACGGCCCTGTCAGCGGGTCAGCGGGCCTCGATCTCGACCCAGTCGAGGTCGCCGGCGTAGTAGTCGCAGCCGACGTCGCGCTGGTCGCAGTCGGTCTTGCCGCCGATGGACAGCGGCCAGGCGTTGGAGATCGAGCCGGTCCAGCCGCCGCGGCGGGCCACGGTCCGGCCGTCGATCTCGAGGCTGACGCCGGAGCGGGTCCGCTCGCAGCGCACGACGTGCCACCAGCCGTCGTTGATCCGCCGGGTCGCCTGCACGATGATCGTGCCGTTGGAGCCGCGGAACAGGCACTGCACGATGCCGTTCGGGATCTGGAACTTGAAGTTGCCGCCCGACGTGGTGGCCTGGCCCTTCTGGATGATGTTGCCGAACTGGTAGGTCGTGCGCAGCCTGAGCGTGACGGCGTAGTCGCGGCTGCCGGGGTCGAGGGCGGAGCTGTCCGGCACGGTCACCAGGTGCCTTGGGTGCGTGGGCGGCTGGTCGGGCTGCAGGCGGGTGAACCGGTAGCCGGTCGCGCCGCGGACGCCGACGTCGGTGACGACCTCGTTGCCGATCTGGCCGTGCAGTCCGTTGCCGCTGCTGTCGATCATCGTGCGGGCGCCCGGGCCCTCGTTCATCGACCAGGTCGCCACCGGGTAGTGGCCGGAGCTGGCGCCGGCCGCGGCCGGCACCCCGACGCCCAGTACCGCGGCCGCCGCCGCCACCGCCAGAACCCGCGTCACAGAGACCATGCAATACCCCCGAACTCAAAGTCCGCAATCCGGACAAACCAGATCGTAAACCTCGAAAGGCCTTATCAGGGGCGGGATCGCCGCAGCGCCGTCACACTCCTGTCGGCGCCTCCGGGTCCAGGGCGGCCTCGACCGCGACGGCCTCCATGCCGCGCAGCAGCGCCTCGCCGTCCGCCGGGGAGATCACGTGCGTGTCCATGAAGATGATCGCCCGCACCGCGTCGTCGGGGAGGTCGTCGATGTGCACGATCAGCGGCTCGAACGGCACGTCCTGCCGGGTCGTCCACTCGAACGCCGCGTCCTTGCGGCCCTGGAACTCGGTGCCGCCCTCACCCGCGGCGCGCCGGTCGTTGAAGTAGGCCGGCAGCTCCAGGTCGCCGCCGCGCTCCTCGACCACCCGGCGGACCAGGTCGTCGAGCTCCACCGGGTGGTAGTACGCGTGCTTGTACGTGGCCATGGCGCCGCGCTTGGCCCGGTCGAGGACCTCCGCGAACGACGCGCCCGCCACGTCGAGCTGGCAGATGCCGTACTGGGCGAGCATGCACACCACCCGGTCCAGCCCGGGGCGGAACCGGTTGTTGACCATCGGGCGCAGCACCACCGGGTTGACCCCGGTGACCCGGGCGAGCGCGACGGCGAACACCCCGAGCAGCGCCGGCGCCGGTGGCACGCCGGTCCGCTCGGTCACCACCCGCAGCGCGGGCGCGAGGGCCCACGACGTGAGCTCGCCCCGCCAGTGCCGCGGCTCGGGCTTCGCGGCCGGGTCCGGGAAGCGGCGCGGTGCCATGCCGCGCAGGATGCCGTCCCAGTGCCGCAGCGCGAGGGTGTTCTGCCGCTGGCCGGACGGCGACGCCTGCCACCGGGCCTGCTCCAGCGGCTGCAGCTCCGGGATCGGCGTCTCCACCCTGGTGGCGAGGTCCTCCAGCATCACCCCGGTGCCGAAGCCGTCGGCGACCAGGTGGCACATGACGACGACGAGATGGGTCAGCCGGCCGCCGGACCGCACCGCGGTCATCCTGACCGGCCAGTCCGTGGCGAAGTCGTACTCGGCGTCCTGCAGCCGCAGCCGTACCGCCTCCGCGACGGCCGCCGGGTCGTCGTCGCCCGCGTCGACGATCTCGAGGGTGATCTCGCCGGACCCGGCCACGACCTGGCTCGGGCGACCCTCCGCGTCGAACCGCAGCCTCGTGCGCGCCGTGGGGAAGCGGCTCATCATGTACCGCAGCTGCTCGGCGACGTCGTCGACGGTGGTGCCCTCGGGCAGCGGCCCCCAGGCGCCGTTCGGCAGCCACGAGCGCTGGCGCACCATCGCCTGCCAGATGTCCTGCTGCCCCCACGACAGGTCGGCTTCCCCGGCGCCGTCCCCGGCGAACGCCACGTTGATGTGCTCGGCAACCGTGGTCATGCCATACCTCCGCCTCGACGGCGCCGATCGTAGCGGATCATGGTGTCGGGCCTGCCATACGGTTTGTAGTAGTGCCTGCCATACCGGTGTTCGGCTGGTGTACGGGCGTGTGCCGGCCGGGTCGTCCACGGTGGAATCGACGGCATGGAGACGGATGTCGTCACGCTCGACAGGGTGCACCGGCGGTTCGGCGCCGGGGACCGGGCGGTCACCGCGCTGCACGAGGTCACGCTCGGGTTCGCGGCCGGGACGTTCACCGCGGTGATGGGCCCGTCAGGGTCCGGCAAGAGCACGCTGCTGCAGTGCGCCGCCGGACTGGACCGGCCGACCGGCGGCACCGTCACCGTCGCCGGGACCGACCTGTCGACGCTGTCGGAGACCGGGCTGACGCTGCTGCGGCGCGACACGATCGGCTTCGTGTTCCAGGCGTTCAACCTGCTGCCGTCGCTGACCGCGGAGCAGAACGTGGCGCTGCCGCTGCGCCTCGCGGGCCGCCGGCCGGCGCGCGCCGAGGTCCGCGCCGTCCTCGACGCCGTCGGGCTCGGCGGCCGGGGAAGGCACCGGCCGGCGGAGCTGTCCGGCGGGCAGCAGCAGCGGGTCGCGATCGCCCGGGCGCTCGTCACCCGGCCCGCGGTCCTGTTCGCCGACGAGCCGACCGGCGCGCTGGACTCCGCGACCGGGCGGGACGTGCTGCGGCTGCTGCGCGCCATGGTGTCCACGGCGGACGGCGGCGGCCGGCAGACCGTCGTCATGGTCACCCACGACCCACTCGCCGCGTCCTACGCCGACCGGGTCGTGTTCCTCGCCGACGGGCGCGTCGCGGGCACCCTGGACCGGCCGACCGCGCAGGCCGTCGCCGCGCGCATGACGTCCCTGGAGGCGGTCCCGTGCTGAGCGTCGCCACGCAGACGCTGCGGGCGCGGTGGGCGTCGTTCGCCGGGGTGTTCGTGGCGCTGTCGCTGGGCGCGTGCCTGCTCGCCACGACGGGCCTGACGATCGCCTCGACCGTCTCCGACGGCCGTGCGCCGGTGTGGTACGCGCGGCCGGCCGTCGTCGTCACCGGCAGCCAGACCGTCAGCGTCACCGTCGACGAGGGCGACGGGGAGCACTCCACCTCCAGCACCCGGACCCGCCGCCCGCAGCAACTGCCGGCCGGCACCGCCGAGCGGCTCGCCGCGCTGCCCGGCGCCACCGTCGTCGTGGACCGTGCCGTCCCGGTCGACGTGGCCGGCGTCGCGCTCGAGGCGCACCCGTGGTCGAGTGCGGGGCTGCACCCGTACACCATCCGCGACGGCCATCCGCCGCACGCCGACGACGAGGTCGCGCTCCCCGAGGCCGTGGGCGCCCGCCCGGGCGACCGGGTCGAGGTGTCGACGCCGCTGGGGCCGCGGGCGCTGCTGGTCGCCGGCATCGTCACCGGCCCACCGGCCGCCTACCTCACCGACCAGGCCGCGGCGGCGCTCGCCGAGGGGAGGGTCGACGCGATCGCCGTCGACGGGGTCACCGCGGCGCAGGTCCGCGAGATCGTCGGGCCGGGGCCGGCCGTGCTCACCGGCGACCGCCGGGCCGGCGCCGAGGCCGACCCCGGCGGCGACCTCCTCGCCGCCGCCGCGTCGCTGCTCGGCACCACCGCCGGGGTCGCCCTCTTCGTGTCCGTGTTCGTGGTCGCCGGCACGTTCGCGTTCGCGGTCGTGCAGCGTCGCCAGGAGCTCGCGCTGCTGCGCGCCGCCGGGGCCACGCCGCGCCAGGTGCGGCGGCTCGTCCTCGGCGAGTCCCTCATCGTCGGCGTCGTCGCGGGCCTCGCCGGCTGCCTCGCCGGTCTGCTGGTCGCGCCGCCGTTCGCGGCGTGGCTGGCCCGGTCCGGGTTCGCGCCGCCCGGGTTCACCGCCCGGTTCATCCTGTGGCCGCTGCTCGCCGCCTTCGGGGTGAGCCTGCTCGTCGCGCTCGCCGGCGCCGCCGTCGCCGCCCGGCGGGCCGGGAAGGTCCGCCCGATCGAGGCGCTGCGCGAGGCGGCCGCGGAGCGGCGGGTCATGACCGCCGGCCGCTGGGTCTTCGGCGTGCTCTTCCTCGGCGGCGCGGCCGTCCTGCTGGCCGTCGTCCCGTCCCTCGGCGGCGAGGCGATCGCCCTCGTCCTGCTCGACGCGCAGCTGGCCATCACCGGGATCGCGCTGCTGGCACCGGTCTTCGCGCCGCGGCTGGCGTGGCTGGCCGGGCTGCCGGTGCCCGGCGTCGCGGCGGCGCTGGCCCGCGACAACGCCCGCACCGCGGTCCGGCGGACCGCGTCGACGGTCGCGCCGATCCTCGTCACGGTGGGCATCGCGGCGGCGACCTTCGCGGCGACCGCGACCCTGGGGGACGCCTCGGAGCGCGCGTCGGCCGCCCGCGTGACCGCCGGCTCCATCGCCCTGCCGTCGGGGTCCGCCGGCATTCCGGTCGCTTCCGGTGCTGTCGGTCCTTCACGGGCTTTTGTGGGCGTTCCCACGGCGCAGTCCGTCGTGTACGTGTCGACCGACGACTATCCGGAGGAGTTCGACGCGCTGTACGCCGGACCGGGCGTCGACGGCGTGCTGCGGCTGCCGGTGCGCTCCGGCTCGGTCGCCGACCTCGCGGGCACCGACACCGTCGTGGCCGGCGCCGGGCTGGCCCGCGCCGCGGGCTGGCGGACCGGCGGCACGGCGACGCTGTGGCTGGACGACGCCTCGCCCGTCCAGCTGCGGGTCGTGGCGGTGCTGGAGCCGTCGCTCGACCTCGACGAGACGGTCCTGCTGCCGTGGGCGCTCCGGGCGGCGCACGCCCCGCGGACCGGCGCCGACGCGGTCTACCTCACCGGGTCCACCCTGGACGGTGCGCGGGTCGTCACCGCCGCCGAGTACTTCCGGTCGCTGAACGCCGCGCAGCGCCGCCTCAACCACCTGGCGCTGGTCGCCGTGCTCGGCATGGCGCTGGTGTACACGTCGATCGCGATCGCCAACACGCTCGTCATGGCCACCGGGGCCCGTGTGCGGGACCTCGCCGTCCTGCGCCTCGGCGGCGCCACGCCGCGGCAGGTCCTCGCGATGATCGCGGTGGAGGCGCTGCTGGTGGGCGCCACGGGGGTCCTGCTCGCCGGCGCCGTCACCGCGGGGATGCTGGCCGGGCTGCGGGCGGGGCTCGCCGGTCTCGTGGCGGACCCGCGCACCGTGGTGCCGTGGACGCCGATCGGGGTGATCGCCGCCGTCTGCGTGGCGATCACCCTCGTCGCGAGCCTGGTGCCGGCGGCGCTCGCCCTGCGCACGCCGCCGGGGCGCCTGTCGTCCGTCCGGGAGTGACAGGTCTATGGTCGGGTCCATGGCGTTGTTCGGGCTCGGACCGATCGGGCAGATCGCCCGGCACGTGAGCGACATCGGCCGCGCGGTCGACTTCTACGGCGGGGTGCTCGGCCTGCCCCACCTGTACACGTTCGGCGACCTGGCGTTCTTCGACTGCGACGGCACCCGGCTGTTCCTGAGCCGGCCCGAGTCCGGCGCGTTCGACCCCGCCGCCCAGTCGATCGTCTACTTCCGCGTGCCGGACATCCGCGCCGCCCACGACTCGCTGACCGGCCGCGGCGTCACCTTCCAGGCGCCGCCCACGATGATCCACCGGCACGAGAACGGGGTGGAGGAGTGGATGGCCTTCTTCGCCGACCCCGACGGCTCGCTGCTGGCCATCATGGGTACCGCTTAGGTCTGCAGGTTTGTCGCCGGGGCGGCCTTGGTCAGGCGGTCTTGGTCAGGCGGTCTTGGTCAGGCGGTCTTGGTCAGGCGGTCTTGGTCAGGTTGTCGCCGGGGCGGCTCTGGTCAGGCGGTCTTGGTCAGGCGAGCGCCGGTGGGGCTGCACGGAGGGCGCGGCCGAGCATCGTCCTGACCACGAACGGGTGGACGCGGCCGACCACGGCCAGGTAGGCGCGGCCGCGGCGGGTGCGGGGGCGGGCGAGGGTCGAGCAGACCACCGACTCCGCGTCGACGAACAGCGAGATCCGCAGGTCGAAGTGGCGGGTGTCGGCGCCGAACAGGACCTCGTCGGTGCGGGCGTCCAGCGGCGCGAACACCTTCCCGGTGTCGAGGGGCTCCAGGCCCGGGATGTGGTTGCGCAGCCGCATCAGCGCGCCGACCCAGCGCGGCGGGCGGCCGAACATCGCGGCCCGCCAGGCGGCCGGGTCGGCGCTCGCGCCCGGCGGGCGGGTGCCCTGCCACGCGTCCATCAGGTCGACCCGGTCCAGCGTCCCGGCCGCGAGCCGAGCGCCGCGGGGAAGCGGCACCCGCCGCGGCCCCCGGAAGGCGCGGCGCAGCAGGCGCACCCACGGTGACCAGCGGGCCGGGCGGCGCACCGTGCCCGTGCCGGCGCGCTCGGCGTTGTCGAGCAGGTCCCGCAGCAGCGCCTCGTGCAGCCACCGGACGGCGACGGGCCACAGCACCCGCATCGCGCCGGTGAGCCGGCCCCTGATGACGTGGACGACCGCAGTGCCGTCGCCGTCGGGCTCGATCCGCAGCTCGTGCTCGCCGACGACGCCGATCGCCGGGTCGAACCGGCACCGCAGCAGCCGGCCGGGGACGTGCTCGACGACGTCGTACCGGATCATGCCGTGCCCGCCGGACGCGCCCGGGCCGAGCGGCCGGTCGAACCGCATCGGCGGCCAGGCCTTGACCGGCCACAACACGTTGTCGGGCCCGGCGACGCGGTCCAGCAGCACGCCCATCAGCTCCGGCGGCGCGTCGATCGTGCGGCGTTGAACGTTCTCCATGGCTACCTGCCCGTCCCTCGTTCCGTACGGTGCCGTATGGAAGAACCGTACGCTACCGTATGGGGATGGCACAACGGCGGCTCAGCGCGGAGGACTGGACGGCGGCGGCACTGGCCGCGATCGCCGACGGAGGGCTGCCCGCGGTCGCGGTCGAGCCCATCGCCGCGCGGCTGGGCGCCACCAAGGGCAGCTTCTACTGGCACTTCACCAACCGCGACGCGCTCATCGAGGCGACCATGCAGCTGTGGGAGCGCGCCTGCACCGACGCGATCATCGACATGGTGGAGACGGCGGGAGATCCGCCGCGGAAGCTGTCGCTGCTGTTCACGACCGTGCTCGGGCACGCCCGGTCGAGCCGGCTGGAGACCAACGTCCTCGCCGTCGCCGACCACCCTCTGGTCGCGCCGGTGGTGCAACGGGTGACCCGCCGCCGCCTGGAGTACGTCGAGCAGCTGTTCGCCGAGGCCGGGTTCGCCCCGGGCGAGGCCGCCCGGCGGGCGCTGCTGGCCTATTCGGCGTACGTCGGGCAGTCGCAGCTCGCCGCCCGCCTGCCGGAGCTGCTCCCGGCCGACGTCGGCGCTCAGGGCGCCTACCTCGACACGGTTCTGAGTGCCCTCTTGTCGCCGCCGCACTCGGTGACGTAGCGTTTCTGGATACACGACGTTTCTGAGTTCGGGCGGTGCGAGTTGGTGCGGCTGACCCGCGTACAGCAGCAGCAACGGACGCATGAGCAGCTGCTGGACGCAGGGCTGGCCGTCTTCCTGCGGCGTGGGTATCTGAGCGCGACGGTCGAGGAGATCGCCGCCGAGGCCGGCTTCACGCGCGGCGCCGTCTACAAGCACTTCGGCGGCAAGGAAGGCCTGTGGCAGGCGATCGTCGACGCCCGGGCCGGCGCGCTGCTGGACGGGCTGCGGGCCGCACTCGACCGCGCGGGCAGCCGCGACGAGCTGCTGGAGGTGCTCAACCCGGCGGCGTTCGTCCGTGACCCGGCGGCGGCCCGCTGGACCCTCGTCTCCGCCGAGCACCTCGCCGCAGTCGCGGGCCGATCCGCGCACCAGGCCGAGACCCAGCGCCGCCTCGACGAGGCCGTCGCCGCCGACCTCGACCGCCACTGCCACCGGCTGGGGATCCGGCCGGCGGTGCCGCTGGCGCAGTTCGTGGTCGCGTGGGGCGCCCTCGGCGGCGGCCTCGCTCTCCTGCACGCCGTCGACCCGTCGACCGACGTGGCGACGGTCGCCGCCGGCGTGCTCGCCGCGCTGCTGCCCGCCCCGTCGTCGCCGTCGCCGTCACTGTCGTCGTCGCCGTCACTGTCGCCGTCGCCGTCGCGGCGGTCGTCAGCGTCGCCGTCTTCGTCGGGGGCGTCAGTGGAGAGGGGCGCGCGTGGAGCCGGTTGAGCGGCGGTCGGCGTTCATGGCGTGGCTGCGCCGCCGGTTCCGGGTCCTCGGCGGGGTGGCCGGGGCGGTCTCGCACGCCGACACCGGCCCGTATGCGGGCGCCCCGCGCGACCCCGACCTGCGCATCGGCGACGAGAAGTCGTACTCGACCGTGCGGTACACCACCCAGCACGTCGCATACACGACGATCGGCACCGGCGAGGGCGACTGCCGCAGGTGCGGCCGCCCGCTCGTCGACCTGCACCGGCTCGAGTACGTCCGCGGCGACACCCGCGTGCCGGTCGGGGCCGTGCGCACCTGCCGCGGCTGCCAGACCGACTCGTGGCTGCTGCGCTCCCGGATGCCGGCGGTGTCGCGCGCCCGCGACACCGCCCGCAAGCACGTCGTCTAAATCACGTCGTACGACAGCATGACGACGCCGGTGGAGGTGGGGGTGCAGGCCACAAGGGACAGCCGCCGCGGGACGGCCGCGCCGCGGAACAGGCGCTTGCCGGTGCCGAGCAGCAGCGGGTGCAGGAACAGGCGGTAACCGTCCACCAGGTCCTCGGCGATCAGGTCCTGGACGAGCACGCCGCTGCCCAGCACCGCGATCGTGCCCTCGCCCTCGGACTTGAGCTTGCGCACCGACGGGCCGAGCGGGCCGTCCAGCACGTGCGCGTTGTGCCACGTCAGCGACCGGGGCGTGCCGGTCGCGACGTACTTCACGGTCGAGTTCAGGTGGGCCGCCATCGGGTTCGAGTCGGGCTGCCCGGGCCAGAACGCGATCATGTGCTCGTAGGTGCGGCGCCCGAACAGGTACGCCGAGGTCGACGCCAGGCCCTCCAGCGCGGCGGCCGTCTGGACGTCGTCGAAGTACGGCGCGCCCCACCCGCCGTGCTCGAACCCGCCGTCGCGATCGTCGTCCGGCGACGCCAACCCCTGCATGACCCCGTCCAGGGTCAGGAACTCGATCACGTTCAGTGTGCGCATGCGTACCTCCAGGTGTGCGGACTTGCCTTCACCCGCTGTACGAACTCGCCCCGCCCGGATCGACATCCCGCCGCCGCCATCCGAGCGCGGGGCCGAGATTCGTGGCGATGTCGGTGAGGATCTGCAGATAGTCCTCGTGCTCGAACGTGAACGGCAGCGCGAACGCCACCTCCCGCACCTCCTGGTAGCCGACGTGCGCGTGCAGCCGCTCCGCGATCAGTGCCGACGGCCCGACCAGATCCGGGGCGAACATCAACCGGGCCGGTCCCTGTGGCGTCGCGGTGCGCGGAAGGCGCTGCTCCGCGTACACCTCGTAACGCCGCCGCTGCTCAGGCGTCGCGGAGTCCGTCGGGATGACGACCAGGCCCTGCGAGACGCGGGCCCGGTCGCCGTCGGGGTGCGCGGCCCGGAACGCACGGATGTGCGAGCGCTGGATCCCGGCGAAGTCCTCCGACTCCTCGGCCTTCACCACGCTGCTGGTCAGGAAGTTCATGCCGTGCTCGCCCGCCCAGCGCGCCGAGGCGAGGCTGCCTCCGCCGTACCACATCCGGCTGCCGAGACCGGGGGAGTGCGGCTGCACGCGGTAGGAGAACACCTCGAAGCCCTCCGTGGCCGCCTCGGCGACCGGAACCCCGCGGACGAGGTCGAGCAGCCGTCGCACCCGGTCGTAGCCGAAGTCCTCGGTGCCGGCGGTGTGCGGGTACAGCGCGTCCTTCACCCGCTCGAAGTGCATCGGCGGCCCGACGCTCACGCCCGGGTTGAGCCGCCCGCCCGACAGCACGTCCACGGTCGCCAGGTCCTCGGCGAGCCGGAGCGGATTCTCCCAGCCGAGCGGGATGACGGCGGTGCCGAGCTCGATCCTGCTGGTCCGCTGCGTGGCCGCGGCGAGCACCGCCACCGGCGACGAGATCCCGAACTGCAGGTGCCGGTGCCGCACCCACGCACTGTCGAACCCGAGGCGCTCCCCGAGCTCGATCACCTCCAGCGTCGACTCGTGACCCTTGCGCGGATCCGCCTCGTCGAACAACCCGATCGTCAGGAAACCCAGCTTCTCCAGTGCCACACCGTCGATTATCCGCCCGTGACCGGCACCGGCAGTCCTTGTCGCACTTCGAGCACGGCCCGGCCATCCAGCTCCGCAGCCAGCTGCACGGTCACCGTCCTGGTCGCGCCCAGGGCGGTGCACCGGGCGTTCGTGGAGGCCGGATGCTCGTGGACGATGACGACGACCGCGTTCGGCGACTCGACCGCCTCCGCCGTGTAGTCGACCCCACACGGTCCGGCGCTCGCCGGATCGACCGCCCCGACGAACTCCGCCGTCAGCGTCGTGCCGTCGACCCGCACCGTCTGGATGCTCAGCCCGCCCGGCGGGTGGCTGGCGTTCCACGGCGGCGGCACCACCATCACGCCCGCGAACGCCGTCCTGGTCACCAGCACCGCCGACCCCCGCAGCGCGAACTCCCACGCCGGCGCCGTCGCCGCACCCTGCGCCGTCTGGATCCGTGCCGTGCCGAGCCGCGCTCCGGTCACCTCGATCACCGGGCAGTCGGCGCAGTCCCCGGCACCGTCCTCGACCAGCTCCGCGAGGGCCGCTCCGGCAGCGATGATCGCCACTGTACGACTGGCGCCCCCGTCCCACACCACCACACCGTCCGCCGGCGGGGCGGCGGGCAGCGCCGCGACAGCGGCGACCTTGCCCACGAGCAGCGACACCTTGAACCGCGCCTTGTCGTCCTCCCACTCGCCGACCTGCCCGGTCCGCGCTCCGACGACGACGATTCCCTGGCCGCCGGCCCGCTCGACCGCCTGGTCGTGCCGGTCCAACGCCTCCCGCGCCTGCCGCCGCAGCTGATCCCCGCTCTCCGCCGGCGGCACCGCCTCGTCCTGCGCTCCGCACCCACCGGCCAGCAGCGTGACCAGTACCCCAGCGATCCATCGCCCGCGATGCATGCCGGTGTCCTATCACACCCGCATCAAGGGACGGCGATGCTGATGGCCGCCGGCACGGCGCGGGCCTTGAGCTTGCGGACCTCGGTCCGGGAGCCGCCGTCGAGCTCCAGCAGCACCGGCTCCGCGAACCGCACCTTGACCTTGCGGGCACTCGCCACCCTCACGAACGGCGAGCCGTCCGTCCGCGCGAACGCCATCCTCCCCAGCGTCCGGGCCCACTGCAGGGCGCCGTGCGCGGTGGACACCCCGACCTCCAGCCGCCCGTCGAACGGACTCGCGTCGTCGAACGCCTCGATCCCACCGGCGATGGTGCCGATGTTGCCCAGCAGCACACAGGTCGCCGGCCCGGAGAACCACTCGGCGCCGTCCAGCTCGACGGTCGCCTCGACCGGCTCGTCCTTGACATGCCGGACGGCGGTGCCGAAGTACGCCAGCTTCCCCGCCCGGCTCTTCATGCCCCGATCGGCGTCATCGATCATCGCCGCGTCGAACCCGGCACCCGCCATCACCGCGAAGTGCTCCCCGCCGACCTTCCCCAGGTCGAACCGCCGCCGCGTCCCCTCCAGCCCGATCCTCACCGCCGCACCGATGTCCTGCGGAATGTCCAGCGACGTGGCGAACAGGTTCGCGGTCCCGGCAGGCACGATCGCCACCGTCACGTCCGACCCGGCCAGCGCGTCGACACACCGCTGCACCATGCCGTCGCCGCCCCACACGAACACCAGGTCCGCACCGCGCTCGACGGCCTTGCGCACCTGCTTCGGCGCCTTCCTGCTCTTCGGCACCTCCCGCCAGTCAGGCGCCTCGACCCCCGCCCGGGTCAGCTCCCGCCGCAGCTCGTCAAGCCCTCCACCGATGCTCTTCCCAGCATGCGCAACCACAGCGACATTCACACCCGCCCCGGTACCCATCCGCCCCTCCCACTAAGCACTCCCACTCACGCCGGCGGGCTGATCGAAGGCTTCGTCCGGCCGCGCGCCCGGCCGTTCCCATCCTTCGACCTGTGCGGTGCCACGAGCGCGCCGCCCGGATCTGGCAATCGGTGGTGCTCACGCCTGGCCCGAAGTCGCCGCGCACAATTCACGCCGGCGGCGCGCGGGCGGGTTGATCGAAGGCTGATTCCGGTCGTGTGGCTGGCCGTTTTCATCCTTCGATCAACCGGGGCGGTGCTGTGAGTGCGCCGCCGGGTTCGGGCAATCGGTGGTGTTCGCACTTGGACCGGCGGGTGGTCCGAAGGCGTCGCGCACAACCCCGCGCTGGGAGCGCGCCGGCGGGGTTGTTCGAAGGCTGAATCTGGTCGTGTGGCTGGCCGTTTTCATCCTTCGATCAACCCGGGGGTGCCGCGGGTGCGCCGCCGGGTTCGGGCAATCGGTGGTGTTCGCGCCTGGACCGGCGGGTGGCCCGAAGGTGCCGCGCACAACCCCCATCGAAGCGCCGCGCCACCCGTGGTGAACGCCCGACGCCAGGTCCCTGCCGCGGTCACGGCTGCGGTGGCCGTCGTGTCGCTGGTTGCCCGCTGCGGTTCGTCGGTCTGCGCTGGACTGGCAGGAGTGGACCCCCTCGTCAGCCTCGGCCCGACGGCTGGAATGTCGCGGGGCGACCATCGTGCGCCACCCCGGGCCGACGCATCACGGTCAGGCGGTGGGTCGTCAGCGTGCTGAGATGGTCAGGCGTCGCGGGCCTCCAGGGCGATGACCGCGGCGAGCAGCGCCCCCACCGCCCAGGCCGCGGTCACGGCAAGGCCTGCCCACGGCCCGATCGGCAACTTGTCCAGATCCGTCGTGGCCTGGATGGCGAGGCCGGCGGTCATCGGGCCGACCTGCAGCAGGTGCCGCTCCCACGTCGGGTCGGGCGCGGCGGCGGCGAGGATCGGGAACAGGAACAGCAGGGCAAGCACCACCCCGACCGCCGCGGCGGCGTTGCGGACCACCGTGGCCACGCCGAGGGCGAGCAGTCCGATGAGCATCAGGTACAGCACCGAGCCACCCGTCGCCCGCAGGACCGACGGCCATGACGCGTCCGCCGGCAGGAAATGACGGCCGGTAAGGGCGGAGACCGCTACTGCCACCGCCGCCGCGGGCGCGATGACGGCGGTGACCACGACGGCCTTGGCCGCGAGCACCCCGGTGCGGCGCGGCATGGCGGCGAGGGTGCCGTGGATCATGCCGGTGCCGTACTCCCCACCGACGGCGAGCACGGCGAGGATCGCCACGACGGCCTGCCCGAGCTGGACGCCGGTGAGGCCCGTCTTCGTCGGGTCGCCGCCGCAGAACTCAGTGGTGCACGGAACGTTGAGCACGACGACGAGGCCGACACCGACGGTCGCCGCCACGATCCCGAGCACCAGCCACACGGTCTCCGTGGCGGTCCGCAGCTTCGTCCACTCCGCCCGCAGGTACCGCCGCCACTCTGCCGCCAGCCCGCGCCAAAGCCCGGCTGTCGTCTCATGTCGCGGCTCGGCCGTGAGCTCATGTCGCGGCTGGGCTGTCGGCTCGCGTCGCGGACCGGCTGTCGGCTCGCGCTGCGGCCCGGCTGTCGGCTCGCGCTGCGGCTCGGCCCGCGGCCCGGTCGTCAGGTCGGGCTGCGGGTCGGTCGTCGGGGTGCGTCGTGGCGCCGCAGGCAGGCGCCCTGGGTCCATGCCATGCTGGTGGCGGGCTTCCCAGGAGCCGGCCCGGCCGTCCAGCGGTGGCGGGGTGCGGTCCCGGTGTTCGCCGGGCGGCGGTGGCAGGTCGTGGTTCCCGCGGCGTTCCGGCGGAAGCAGGTCGCGGCTCATACGTCCCTCCTGCGGAAGCGGTACGCGGCAAAGGCCAGCCCCACGGTCGCCCAGGCGAGCAGGACCGCCAGCCCCGACCACGGGGTGAGCGGGAAGAAGCCGTTGGCGGGCGTGTACAGGCCCTCCACCTGGGCGTACTGCGGCGTGCTCTGCTGAATGGCGAACGCGGCGGCCGGCGTCACGCGCAGCAGCCACGCGCCCGCGGCGACGGGCAGGACGGTCATCGACAGCAGGTACGGCAGGACCGTCGCCACAAACGCCAGCGTGACCGCCGTGGTGCCGCGGCGCAGCAGGACGCCGAACGCGAGGGCGAGGACCGCGGCGACGGCGAGCAGGGCGCCGGTCCCGGCGATGACCCGCAGCTCGGTGGCGGTGGAGACCGGATGGACGTACACGCCGTTGTCGCGGAGCAGCCCCGGCCCGATGGTGACGACGACGGCCGCGGCGGCGACTCCGACGACGAACGTGACGGCGCCGAGCACGGTCGCCTTCGCGGCGAGCGCGGCACCGCGGCGGGGCGCGGCGGCGAGCGACGTGCGGATCAGGCCGCGCCGGTATTCGCCGGTCATCGTCATCGCGCCGACTACGACGACGAAGACCAGACCGGCGAACGTGCCGACGAGCGTCTGGCTGATCGTCGTGCCGAGCCCGGCGGCCCCGGCCACGGCCGGGGCGATGTCGCCGGAGCCGCTGACCGTGAATCCGTCGCCGGTCTGCTCGGCGCCCGGCGCCTGCCCTCCGGCGGGTGCCCTGCTTCCACCGGAAGCGTCACCCGCTGCCGGCCCGGGCGGCGGGCCGCCGCCGATCGGGTGCTCGTCGGAGGTGCCGCCGATGCGTTCGGTCGTCCAGGTCGCGGACTGCCAGCCGCCGGTCGTGGTGAGGTGGTCGAAGCCGGCGGTGGCGAGGCTGGGGGCGCTGGACGCGCCGGCCGCGCCGATCCCTTCCACGAACATCGGCGACGTGACGAACAGCCCGACCTCCGCGGTCGCCGGCAGATCCTTGAGGCGGACGGTGCCCACGCCCGTCCACGAGGTGCCGTCGGCGGACTCCAGGGCGGTGACGACGTCGCCGGCGCGGGTCAGGCGCAGCCAACGCGGCGCGGACTCGCTGACGCCGCCCGGCTTCCCGGCACGGTCGTGAACATAGTCGTGCTGCAACCGCACGCCGTGCGCGCCGGTGACCATGACCGCCGCATACGTGGCGCCCTGCTTCGTGCCGCTCCTGACGATCAGGCCCGCCTTCGCCCACGGCACCAGCCCCGGCTGCGGTTCCTTGCCCGGCCCGTCGGGCGGCAGCTCGCCGGTCAGCGACGCGACCCGGACGGTGATGGTGCCGTCGCCGGCGAGGGGCCGGTGCACGAACGTGAACACGTCCGTGACCTCCTCGCCCCCTGGACCGACGGGCAGGCCGCAGCCGGAGCCGCACGTGCCCTCCATGCCTGGGAACAGGCCGAGACCGACGATGGCGGCGGCGGCCGCGGCCATGCCGATCAACCAGCCACGCACCGTCCTGAATTTCGTCCATTCCGCGTGTACGAGCCGTGCGAACGCGCTCATGCCGCCGCCTCCGACCCGGTCGCGGCCCGGAACTCGACGGCGTCGCGGGTCAGTTCGAGATAGGCCTCCTCGAGGGTCGCCCGGTGCGACGAGATCTCCGCGAACGGCACGCCACGCGTGGTCAGCAGCGTCACGACGGCCTCGGCGGGCAGCCCGGTGACCGTCAGCGTGCCGGCGTCGGTGCGGCTGACGGAGGCGCCTTCTGCTTCCAGTACACCTGCTGCGACATCGATCGAAGAAGCACCTGCGCGCAGGGTGACTCTGCCTGCGGCGGCCGTCTTGAGCAGCGCGGCGATGTTAGTGTCGGCGATCACCCGGCCCCGGCCGACGACCACGACATGGTCAGCGGTGTCCTCGAGCTCGCTCATGAGGTGACTGGAGACGAGGACTGCGCGGCCCTCCGCCGCGAGCCCGCGCAGGTGCTGGCGCATCCACACGATCCCCTCGGGGTCCATGCCGTTGAACGGCTCGTCGAGCATCAGCGCGGGCGGGTCACCGAGCAGCGCGGCGGCGATGCCGAGACGCTGACGCATGCCGAGGGAGAACCCGCCAGCCGCGCGCCGGGCCACGGTCTGCAGGCCGGCCCGCTCGAGGACCTCGTCGACGCGGCGACTCGGCAGCCCTTGTGAATGCGCGATCCACAGGAGGTGATTGCGTGCGGTGCGGCCGGGCTGCAACGCGCCCGCGTCGAGCAGCGAACCGAGGTGGCACAGCGGGCGGGTGAGGCTGCGATAAGGGCGGCCGGCGACGAGCGCGGTGCCGGCGTCGGGCGCGTCGAGGCCGAGGATCACCCGCATCGTGGTGGACTTGCCGGCGCCGTTGGGCCCGACGAAGCCGGTGACCTGGCCAGGCTCGACGGCGAAGCTCATCCCGTCGAGGGCGGTGTGCGACCCGAATCGTTTGCGGAGTCCGCTGACGACAATCATGCGGTCCGTTGTACGTGGCGGCCGGTGACATCACGGTGACAGCGGCTGACACCTCACTGACACCTACGACCTGGCATGGTGGTGGACATGCGGGTGCTGGTGGTTGAAGACTTCGAGGTCCTGGCCAGGACGGTCGGGACGGGGCTGCGCCGTGAGGGCATGGCGGTCGACGTGGTCCTCGACGGCACGGAGGCGCTCGAGCGACTCACCGTCAATCGGTATGACGTCGTCGTCCTCGACCGCGACCTGCCAGGCATCCACGGTGACGAGGTGTGCCGGCGGATCGTCGCGGCCCGCGCCAGCAGCCGCGTGCTGATGCTCACCGCGGCGAGCACCGTCAAGCAGCGCGTGGACGGCCTCGGCCTCGGCGCCGACGACTATCTGCCCAAGCCGTTCGACTTCGACGAGCTGGTGGCCCGCATTCGGGCGCTCGCGCGGCGCCCCGCTGAGGCATTGCCGCTGGTGTACGAGCTGGGCGACCTGACGCTCGACCCATCCCGGCGGGTCGCGTCGAGGGGCGGGCGCCGCCTGGAGCTCAGCCCCAAGGAGTTCGGCGTCCTGGAATGCCTGCTCGCGGCCGACGGCCGGCCCGTCTCCGCTGAGGATCTGCTGGAGCGGGTGTGGGACGAGGCGGCCGACCCGTTCACCACGGTGGTGAAGACGACGATCCGCCGGTTGCGCGGCAAGCTCGGCGCGCCCGAGCTCATCCACACGGTCCGCGAGGCCGGCTACCGAATCGGGGCACCGTGAGCACCCGACGCCGGCGGCGGCGCGGGCTGCAGCTGCGGCTCACGACGCTGTACGCGGTGCCGTTCATCATCGCCGTGACGGCCGGCATCGCGCTGTTCTCCTTCGGGGAGAGCGTGTCCGCTCCCGCCAGCGAGACCGTCGGCGGCGTCCGGATCATTCGCGACCCTCCGACCGACTTCTACGAGGAGCGGATGTTCCGCGTCATCGCCCTCACGGTGCTGATCGCCAGCGTCGTCGCGGTGATCGGCGGTTGGATCACGGCCGGGCGGCTGCTGCGTCCGTTGCGCACCATCATCGCCACGGCGCAGGACATCTCGGCGACGAGCCTGGACCGGCGGCTCGGCAAGACCGGCGACGACGACGAGTTCACGGATCTCGCCGAGACCCTGGACAGCGTCTTCGAGCGGCTGGAGGCGGCGTTCGCGTCGCAGCGGCGGTTCGTGGCCAACGCGTCCCACGAGCTGCGCACGCCGCTGGCCGCGGAGCGGGCGCTGCTGCAGGTCGCGCTCGCCGACCCCGACGCCACCGCCGACACCCTCCGCGAAGCGTGCCGCGAGGTGCTCGCTCTCGGCGCCGCCCAGGAGCGGCTCGTCGACGCCCTGCTGACCCTCGCCAGCGGCGAGCAGGGCATTGAGCAGGCGGAACCGGTCGACCTGGCCGAGATCGCGGCCGCCGCGATCCGCCGCCGGTCGAGCGAGGCGAAGGTCCGCGGCGTCCGCGTCGACGCCACGCTGGGCCCGGCCGTCGGCGCCGGCGACCCACGCCTGGCGGAGAGCCTGGTGGCGAACCTGGTCGACAACGCGGTGCGGCACAACCTCGACGGCGGCTGGATCGAGGTCGTCACGTCCACGGTGCAGGACGCCACCCCGCCGACGACGCAGAGCACGGGCAGCCAGCCGGGTCGTGCCGCGGCTCGGCTGGCAGCGCGGGGTGCCGGCGCTCCGGTCCGGGACGCGCCTGGACCAACGGCAGGGGACGGGGCTCGGGCGGCGCGGGGCGTGGGTCGGCTTCTGCCCTGGGGTGCGCGCTCGCCGGTTCGGGGCGCGGCCCGGGCGACGGCCCGTGGCGCGGCCGGGGCGACGGCGCGTGGCGCGGGTCCGACCGTGCGGGAGGTGGCTCGGCTGACGGTGCGCAACACGGGGCCGGCGGTCCCGGTGGAGGAGATCGGGCGGCTGCTGCAACCGTTTCAGCGACTGGAGGGGCAACGGATCGGCCGGGCTGCGAGCGGGCACGGTCTCGGCCTTGCGATCGTGCAGGCCATCGCGACCGCGCACGGCGCCACGTTATGCGTCGTGCCCCGCCCGGAAGGCGGCCTCGACGTGACCGTCGACTTCCCGCCGCCGGTCGACCGCAGCGCTTAGCTCGACCGGCGCGGGCTGGGGCCGCCAGGTGAGGAGCGCGCGGGCCGGGCCTTTGAGGAGAGTCCGGGCCGGGGCGTGGCGTCGGGATGGCACGGGTTGGCGGGCCCGGTGAGGAGGGTGCGGACTTGGGCGGGCAGTTGATGAGGGCGCGGGCCGGGCGTGGCATCGGGACGGCACGGGCTGAGGCGGTCAGGGGTGAGTGCGGCCGGGTTCGCCTCGGTCGGGACGTTGTGGGCGGGGTGGTGCGGCGAAGTGGGCCCGGCCAGGTACGCCGTGGTCGGGAGGGCGCGGTCGTGCGGCGCGGAGACCTGTGGTGCTGTGTCGGGCTGTCTGCCGTGCATGGCGCCGCAATGCCGGATTCTGGTGTTGCGCAGGGTCGCGGTGCGGGGTCGTGCAGGGAGGTGGCTTCGTCAAGGGCTGTGGTCCGCCACCTCTCGTCAGGCTGGTGGGTTGCCAGTCTGCGGGGAAAGCCGCGCGGGATGGGGGCGGCGATCGAGTGATGTTGCGTCGTGGTGGGCCGCTCGTCATGGGTGCGGCGGTCGTCGCGGAGCGGAGGGCCCGGGAGCCGTCGTGAATGCCGGCGGCTTGCGGACGATCCAGGCGTGCCAGGTGCTGCGGCACGGGCGTCGGGCGGGCCGTCGGACCGGGTTGGTCGCCCGTGGTGGGTGCGGGGTGAGCACGATACCGCAGCAGAATGGCGGGGTGCTGGACGACCAGGTCTTCGAGGCGGTTGCGGCAGGTGAGGACCGGGACCAGATTCCCGGCTGGGAAGTCGTGGACCTCGGGCTGCTCGGGTTGCTTGATGACTTCGAGGCGCCGTCGGCGCGGCGGTGCACGTACGAGCGGGGGTCGTGGAGTCACGTCGCGGCCCGGGGGCAAGGGCTGGTGGAGAAGCTGCCGCCGTTGAAGCCCGCGCCGGCGGCCGTCGTGGACGACGTGGAGCGGGTGGCTGGGGTGGCGCTGCCGGTGGGGCGACCATGGAGCTGTGGCCGCACCACCTCGCGCTCGGCGAATGGCTGTCGGAGTGGGTGCGGCGGCTGTACCCGCCGTGGCGAACCACGGATCCGGTGAGTGGGGAGCCGCGGCTCGCGACGTACGAGGAGAGCGTCGCGATGCTCGGGGAGCAGCACTGGCTCGACGAGTGAGCGCCGGTCAGCAGGCGGCGCGGAAGGCGTCGAGGCGGAGGTTCTTGCGGATCGAGCTGAAGCGGAGGCCGGCCGCGGTCGGGCACAGGGAGGCCTTGTACTCGACGTGGAAGACGGGCTTGCCGGCGGTGATGAACGGGGTGAGCAGGGCGCATTCCTTCCACTGCAGGCACGATTCGTTGACGGCGAAGTCGAAGGACGGTTGCAGCTTGGTGATCTGGTCGAGGTCGTTCTTCAGGCCGACGGCCAGGCCGAGGGAGTGGGCGAGGTCGGCGACGCGGCGGTTGAACAGGAGCTGGTCGGCGGCGGTGAGGGGGAAGCCGGTGGGGTTGGCGTAGCCGTCCATGTTGTCGGGGTCGACGGCGTCGAAGCCCTTCGCCTTGCAGGTCGCGAAGCGGTCGGCGAGGATCGGGCGCAGCGTGTCCCACTGGCGGATGTCGAGCCACCGTTCGCCCGCCCAGCCGTCGAGGGCCTTGCTGCGCACGGCGGCCGGGAAGCGGGCGGCGTCGGCGCGCCAGTCCTCCCAGGAGCCGGCGTCGACGTAGCAGAGCACCTTCCGGCCGGCCGCGTGCAGCTGGGTGACCTGGGCCTTCGTGGAGTCGGCGCCGTCGATGTCGTACACGTCGGCGGCGACGGACGTGTCGAGCCTTCCGGTGAACTGCATCTGCCAGGTGGCGCCGACCGTCGGTTTCCACCAGGTCGCGGGGGAGGTCGCGGCGGATGCCGGTACCGTGGAGCAAACGACGGCGAAGATGGCTGTGACGGCCAGGAATACAGCGCGGGGGGTGTGTCGCATGCCTCGCCATCGGCCGGGCGTCGGGTGGCCTGATCTGACGGTCCGGCGGAATGCGCCGACCGGCCGGGGGACAGACAGCCCCATCTCGTGGTCGGTATGTGTTCGTGACAGCGGCGGCCAGGTGGTGTACGACCACCGCCCCGACACCGTGCTCTCCACAGCGAGTGTCGGCAAGCTGCTGCTGCTGATCGAGGTCGCCCGCGCGCTCCCGCTGGACCTGCCGTGTGACCGGCGGGACGTCGAGCCGGTGGCGGACTCCGGGTTGTGGCAGCACCTGCGCACCGACGTGCTGCCCGCGCACGACCTGGCGGTGCTGGTCGCGTCGGTGAGCGACAACCTCGCGACCAACGTGCTGCTGCACCACGTCGGGCTGGAGCGGGTCACTGCCCTCGGTCACGAGCTGGGGCTGGCGTCGACGGCGCTGCACGACATGGTCCGCGACGTGCGGACGGCCGCGCATCCGCCGCGGCTGTCGTCGGGCACCGCCGCCGAGCTGTCGCTGCTGTTGCACCGGCTGCCGGGGATCGAGGGCGGCGAGCGGGTCCTGGACTGGATGCGCACGTCGGCGGATCTGTCGATGGTCGCGTCGGCGTTCGCGCTCGACCCGTTGTCGCACGACGGCCTGGTCCTGCGCAACAAGACCGGCACCGACGAAGGCGTCCGGGCGGACGTCGGTGTCGTGAACGGGTGCGCGTACGCGGTGCTGGCCAACTGGCCGCCGGACGAGGCAACGGTCGGTGAGGTGCTCGCGACCATGCGTGAGCTGGGCGATGGGATTCGTGCGTTCGTGGGAAACTGAAGCATGCCGTACTCGCCACGGGAGACCGTTCAGAAGACCGGGTTCAGCCTCGACACGCTGCGCTACTACGAGCGGATCGGCCTTCTTGACGGCATCGACCGCACCGCCGGCGGGCAGCGCATGTTCACCGACGACGACCTCGCGTGGCTGGAGGTCCTGCGCTGCCTGCGGGACACAGGCATGCCGATCGCGCGGATGCGTCGGTATGCAGAGCTGGCCCGCGACGGTGACAGCACCTTCGCCGAACGCGCCGAGCTGCTGGAGGAGCACGACCGGGACATCGAGCGGAAGATCGCCGACCTGCGGGACGAGCAGTCGAGGATCAAGGAGAAGATCGGCTGGTACCGCACTGAGCTCGCCCGCTTAGCCCCCGCCGACGCCCAGGCCCCCGCGTGACGGAGAGGTCCACGCCCGCGCCGCCGCTGCCCTGATCACGGCACCGGCGGTGCCCGGACGTGAGCCCCTTGGGACGCGTGACCGCGCGGGCGGGCATCGAGCGATAGTGGGCCTGCCCCGTTTGGCGGACACCTGAGATCAGGAGCCTGTGGGCGCCGGGAGGATGTCCAGCATCATGGAGAGCATGGGCAAGCAGCGACCTCGGCCTTGTCGTGCGTTCAAGGCTGAGATCGTGGAGTTGTGTCAGCGTGGGGCTCGTTCGATCGCGCAGGTGTGCCGGACTTCGATCTGACCGAGACCGCGGTGCGGGGCGGGGTGAAGCAGGCCGAGATTGACAGCCCGCGGGTGCGGATCCCGCCGCTGGTCCGGCTTCTGGTGGGTTGACGTCGAATGCGCGGGCCGAGCTGGCCCGGCTGCGGCGGGAGAACCGCCGGCTGCGGGAGGATGTGGACATTCTGAAGCGGGCGACGGCTTTCTTCGCCTTCAGAGAGACCCGGTGAACGTGTACCCGTTCATCGAGGCGGAGCAGGCCGGCAAGCACAACGTCAAACGGGCGTGCAAGCTGCTGCAGGTCTCCCGGTCCGCCTACTACCGCCGCCCTCACCGGTCCGACCCGGTCCGCACCGATGCGGATCTGACCGCCCGGATCATCGCGATCCACGACACTTCGAGGGGCACCTACGGCGCGCCACGCGTCCACGCCGAACTCGCCGAGGGCGGACACCGGCACGGCCGTACACGCATCGCCCCAAGCGCGCGGGTCGGTGTGGATCTGGGGTGTGGTCGGGGATCAGCCGGTGCTCGTGGGGGCGCTGCATCGGTCTGAAGCAGACGGGTGACGCTGGTCGGTCCGGGAGCTCTAGGAGGATGGCGACGCGGTCAGGCTGGAGTTGTGAGCGCTGTGGGGGTGCTGAGGTCCATGGCGCAGCGGATCAGGGTGGCCAGGGCGGGTGAGCGGCTGTGCGGGGGCCAGGCGATCACCGTGGTCACCGTGGGGGCGTCCAGGACGGGGACGGCGACCAGGTCGGGGCGTAGCTGGGAGCGGCACGAGGACGGCAGGGTGGCGATGACCATGCCGAGGGCGATCAGCTGGTAGAGCTGCGTGCTGTCGCGGACCAGCGGGCCGGGGCCGGGTGAGGCGGGCGAGCCGGGCGAGCCGGGCCAGGTGGGGAACGGCTCGCCGGCCAGGTCGGCGGTCAGCAGGTGGGTGTGGCCGGCGAGGCGGTGGCCGGCGGGTAGGACCGCGACCTGGCCCTCGGTGTGCAGCTCCTCGACGTCGAGGCCGGTCACGTCGTCGAAGGGCAGGTGCAGCAGGGCCACGTCGGCGCGGCCGTCGCGGAGCAGGCGTTCCTGTTCGCCGATGCCGCACAGGAGCACCTCGATGGTGACGGCGGCGGGGGCGGTTGCGGTGTACGCCGAGAGCAGCGCGGGCAGGAGGTCGCCGGCCGCGCCTGACTTCGTGGCGAGCACGAGCTTGGCGGCGGGGTGGCCGGCGCGGCGGGTGCGGCGGTCGGCGGCGGCGACCGCGTCCAGGGCGGCGCGGCCCTCGCGGAGCAGGACCTCGCCCGCCGCGGTGAGCGCGACCGAGCGGCTGGTGCGCTCCAGGAGGGTGACGCCGAGGCGGCGCTCCAGCTGGCGGATGGCCCGCGACAGCGGCGGCTGGGCGATGCCGAGGCGTGCGGCGGCCCGGCCGAAGTGCAGCTCCTCGGCGACCGCGACGAAGTACGCCAGCTCGCGCGTTTCCATACCGCTACGGTATCGGTCCTGACCCAGACGGTGTTGGCGGCCGGGGCGGGGGCCGACCAGCATCGTGGGTATGACCACAGCAGCAACCGTCGCGCTGGTGACCGGCGCGAACAAGGGGATCGGGTACGAGATCGCGGCACGGCTCGGGGCGCTCGGGTGGCGTGTCGGAGTCGGGGCCCGCGACGCGGGGCGGCGCGAGGAGGCGGTGGAGAAACTGCGTGCGGGCGGCGCGGACGCGTTCGGGGTCGCGCTCGACGTGACCGACCAGGCGAGCGTCGACGCGGCCGCGGCGGGACTGGACCAGCTCGACGTGCTCGTCAACAACGCCGGGATCATCGGCGGCACGCCGCAGGTGCCGAGCACCGTCGACCTGGCCGTCGTGCAGGCCGCCGTGGACACCAACGTGTACGGGGTGATCCGCGTGACCAACGCGATGCTCCCGCTGCTGCGCCGGTCCCCGCGGCCGCGGATCGTGAACATGTCGAGCTCCGTCGGCTCGTTCGCGGAGCAGACCGACCCGCAGGGGCCGCTGAGCGGGATGCCGGCGTCGGTGGCGTACGCGCCGTCGAAGGCCTTCCTGAACGCCGTCACCGTCCAGTACGCCAAAGAACTGCGCGACACGGCGATCCTGGTCAACGCAGGCTGCCCCGGCTACTGCGCCACCGACCTGAACCACCACAGCGGCTTCCGGACCCCGGAGCAGGGCGCGGCGATCGCGGTGCACCTCGCGACCCTGCCCGACGACGGCCCGTCCGGCGGCTTCTTCGACGACGAGGGCCCGGTCCGCTGGTAGGAGGCTGGTAGAGGGCTGGTAGGGGCGACGCTACGCGAACGCCGGGTCGCTGCTGGAGATCAGGGCGAGTGAGACCGTGCCTCCCGTGAGCGCGGCGCGGGCGGCGGGGCCGCGGTCCGGCAGCTCGGTGCAGGCGCCGGCGCGCAGCGCGTACACGTCGGCGAGCGACTGCCGGCACGGGTAGCCGGCCGGGCACTCGGCGGGTCCACCGAGGACGGTCGCGGTGCCCGAGCAGGCGCGTGCGAACTCGTCGAGGCTCGTCACGTGGTACTTGTCGGCGAACGCCTTCGACACGGCGAACACGTCCTGCGCCGCGGCCGGCGACGCGAGGCCGAAGGACAGGCCGAGCTCGCCGCCGCGGTACGCGAGCGACTGGGCAACGAATTCGGGCGCTGCGAAGCGGTTCGGCTCGCCGCGGGCCCGGTCGTTGAGGAACGCGGCGTAGCTGCCGGTGTACTCGGGCGCCAGGGTGACGCTCCCGGACGTCAGCGCCGCGTGCAGGGCGGCGTGGTCGGCCAGCGTGCTCACCGTGGTCCGGTAGCCGGCGGCCTCGAGCGAGATCCGGTACAGGTGCGCGACGACCTGCTGCTCCGGCAGGCCGGTCGTGCCGATCGTCAGGCCGTACGTGATCCGCAGGTCCACCTTCTTCGTGAGCCTGTTCGCGGCCGCGAACTCCTGCGCGACGTCGGCGGGTGCGGCGTGATCGGCCTCGATGCGCCGGTTGAGGCCGGCCAGCTCGCGGGTGTCGAGGGCGGTGGACACAAGGTCGAGCTGCTGCACCACCGCGGCCACGACGCCGTCGCGCCGTATGACCGGCAGGATGTTGTCGGCGCGGGCGACCCGCTTGTCGTCGGACAGCGCGACGAGCCCCGCACCGGCGACCGGCGCGCAGCCCGCGGCCGTGGCCCCGCGCGCCTCGGAGCCGTCCTTCCGGCCGTTCCGTGTCACGGCGTACGCGACGCCGGCCGCGACTATCAGCGCGACGACGCCGGCCGCCAGCACCGCCCGCATCCGTCTACGTGGGATCGCTGCCTCTGGTGGCGTTTTCGGCAGATGTACGACTGGCGCCACGCCCTCGCCCGCACCGGGCGGGACGGAGAGGCCGTCCGCCGCCCCGGGAACGTCAAGCGCCAGAGCAGAGGAGACCTGACTCGGGGCGGTTGCGGCGGCGACCTGACTCGGAAGGGGCACGGAGGAGGTCTGGGTCGGGAGGGGCGCGGCGGCGACCTGGCTCGGGAGGGGGCACAGAGGAGGTCTGGCTCGGGTCAGGGTCAGGGGCAGGGGCTGGGGAGACCTGGCTCGGGACCGGGTCGGTGTGTCCGGCCGCGACCGACCAGGTCGATCCCGCGCCGGCGCAGGTACCGGGCCAGGCCGGCGCCGTAGACGCCGGTGCCCTCGACGCCGACCAGGACGAGCCGGCCGAACCCGGTCAGCCAGGCCGGCAGCGCCGCGTATCCGGCGGTGGTGGCGGGAAACTGTGCCGTGGCGAGGGTCCGTCCCGCGCTGTCGAGCGCGGCGGCGGTGTGGGTGTCCTGGTGCGTGTCGACACCGCCGGTGACCTCGACCTGCGGCCGTGCCATCGTGGACATGGACCGTCGTGCTCCATTCGACCGGGTGAGGGCGGCACGCACCAGCCGGGCGAGATGGACAAGACTGTGATGGGTGCCTGCTGACACAGGCTCCTATGAGGTCACACCGCCGCGTCCGGTGAGTGCAGGTGAGTCCCACGCCGGCACAGTCGACAGATCCCGTTCAGGACCCGAAGTCAGTCAGTGCAAGGGTCAGATCGACCGGCGTGGGACCCACCTACATCCTCACTGTCAGGGCAGGAGGGCCTGGTTGGTGGAGAAGACGTTGGTCGGGTCGTAGGAGCGCTTGATGCGCAGCAGGCGGTCGCGGTCCGGGGCGGGCCAGTTGGACTGGAGGGCCTCGGGGCCGGCGCCGCCGGAGAAGTTCATGAAGCCGCCCGGCACGGTGGCGTCCGCGGCCGAGGCCAGGACCGCGGCGGTGACGGCGTCGACGGCCGGCACCAGCTCCGGGACGCCCAGGCCGATGACGAAGAGCGAGAAGGCGGCGTCGCGGCCGGGGATCGCGTTCGGCACGGCCGGCGGGCGGGCGAGGGCGCCGCCGAGGTGGCGGAGCTCGACCGCGATGAGCGGGACGTCGACCTGCGGGCCGGCGGTGGCGAGCAGGCCCTCGACGGTGGCCGCGGTCAGGTCGCCGAGGAGGGCGCCGCCCTCGCGGGTGGGCGTGGGGTCGACCGGGTCCTGGTGGATGGAGTCGACGGCCTGGTAGGGCATCTCGCCGACGCCGCCGAGCAGGACCGGGGCGGCGGCGAGCATGGGAGCGAGCAGCTCCGACGCCGTGTCGGTGTCGCCGAGGTACGCCACCCGCAGGTGCACCACGAACGCCCCGCGCAGCGGCTCGGGCAGCTGCGGCAGCGGAGGCAGGCGGAGCATCGCGAGGGACGTGTTCATCCGCTCGGGTAGGGTCGGCGCCCACGCGCGGTAGGCGTGCAGGACCTCGGCGGCGTGGGTGGCCGGGAAGTAGAAGCCGCCGCCGGTCAGCGACGGCACGTCGAAGAGGTCGAACTCGATGGCGGTGACGATGCCGAAGTTGCCCTTGCCGCCGCGGACGGCCCAGAAGAGGTCGCTCTCGTGGGCGGCGTCGACGGTGCGGACGACGCCGTCAGCGGTGACGATCTCGACGGAGCGGACGTGGTCGGCGGCGAAGCCGAAGGTGCGGCCGAGGGGGCCGAGGCCGCCGCCGAGCGTGTAGCCGACCACGCCGACCTGCGACGAGGATCCGTTCAGCGGGGCGAGGCCGTGCGGTGCGGCCGCCTCGATGACCTGTGACCAGCGGACCCCGGCCGCGGCACGGGCGCGCTTGCCGGCGACGTCGACGGACAGGGACTGCATGCGGCTGGTGGTGATCAGGACGCAGTCGACGGCGGGGCGGACGGCGCCGTGGCCGGTGGCCTGGACGGCGACGGGCAGGCCGTGACGGCCGGCCCACCTGACCGCCGCGGCGACGTCGGCCATGCTGGTGGCGCCGACGGCGACGGCGGGTCGGTGCGGGTTCGCCACGTTCCAGGCGAAGATCTCCTCCGCGAAGCCGTCGTCGGAGGGAAGGAGCACGGGGCCGTTGACGGCGGCGGCGAGGTCGGCGAAGGACAGGTCGGTCGATGCGGTCATCAGAGGTTCCTCAAGGTCGGGGCGCGCACGGCAGCGCCACGGACCACGGTGCACGACGGCGCTTGGCTGCCGGTTAATCGCCACTTAAACGCGCGACTTGAGCAATACTTGCGGCCTCAAGATGCGCGGCGCCGAGCCGGCGGTGCGCTTCCAGGGCCAGGTTGGCGTGCTCGACCCCAGCGTCCGGGAGGCCGAGCCGGTGCGCGAGCGCGGCGAGGGCGTAGTGCATCGAGCCCCACGTGGCGCAGCCCGTCCCGACCGTGGCCCACTGGTCGGCGAAGGGGAGGATCTCCTCGTACAACTCGGCACACTGCGGCAGGTCGAGCCGCGCCGCCACGAGCGCGTGCTGGAACGCCACGAGGTTCCAGCACCACAGCATCTCCCGGCGCGTGCCCCACCGGTCGACGAGCCGCCGGGCGAGGTCCTCGTCGCCGGACTCGCAGGCAGCCAGGACCGCGGTCGGGCGCAGCAGCTCCAGGTGCGGCTCGTCGGCGCGGCGGACCAGCTCATCGAGCAGCTCACCGGGCCTGCCCTGAAAGCGCCGGCTGGTGTACAGCATGGCCAGCCGGATCCAGTGGGTGCCCCACAGGCTGGTGTGCGCCTGCAGGGCGAACGCCTCGCCGACCAGCCGCTCGCCGTCGTCCCAGCGGCCGTCGAGCATCGCCCGGCCGGCCCGCGCGTAGCGGACCTGCGCGGCGAGGACCCCGGTGCGCAGCTGGTCGCCGAGGTGGACGGCGCGGGCCAGGTCGGTCTCGAAGGTGGCGAGGTCACCGGCGGTCACGGCGCTCATCATGCGGTGCAGCCGGCCGGTGAGCTCCACGGTGCGCGGCAGCCCGTCGATGGCGAGCAGCTCGTCGACGGCGGCCCGGCGCAGCCGCTCGGCCTGCGGGACCAGGGCGACGTTCCAGAGGTTGTCGAGGGTGCGGGCGCGCAGCTCCGCGTCGCCGGTGCGCCTGGCGATCGCCACGGCCTCCGCGGCGTGCGCCTCCCCGGCCGGCCGGTCCTCGCTGTGGTACAGCTCGACCGCCAGGGTGCCGAGGAGGACGGCCCGGCGGCGGGGGTCGGTGTCGCCGAGGCGGGCGAGCTGGTCGCGGAGGATGCCGATCATCCGCTCGTCGACGACCAGGTAGGGCCGCCACGTCCACAGCGTGACCCCGCCGAAGAGCGTGGCCGCGTCCATCGTGAGGTCGTCGTCGCCGAGCTGCCGGGCGAGGGTGAGCGCCTCGTCGAGGACGGCGCGGGTGCCGGCGAGGTCCCCGCCCGCGCGACGCGCGACGCCCAGCTGGACGAGCAGCCGGCACCGGTCGGCGGCCGCGCCCGGGCGGGTCGGGTCCAGCGCGCCGAGGGCCGACTCCAGGTAGGCGGCGGCCTCGTCGTACGCCAGCTGCGCCATCGACAGGTCGGCGGCCCGCCGCGCGTAGCCGACCGCCCGCTCCGCGCCGCCGAGCCGCGCCGCCATGGTGAAGTGGTGCACGAGCCGGCCGAGCAGCGCGGGGTCGTCGGGCTGGTCGAACGCCTCGAGGGCCTCGCCGACCCGCAGGTGCAGCCGGGAGCGTTGCAGGCGGGTGAGCGCGCCGTAGAGGGTGTCGCGGACGATCGCGTGCGAGAAGCGGTAGTCCCAGGTGCCGGGCACCTCGGTGAGCAGCCCGGCGACCACCGCGGGCTCCAGGGCGCCCATCACCTGTTCGTTCTCGGCGTCGGTGCTGGCCTCCAGCAGGACCAGCTCGACGTCGCGCCCGATGACCGCCGCCGTGCGCAGCATCGCCTGGGTCGCCTCCGGCAGCCGTGACACGCGCCGGCCGACGACGTCCCGGACCCCTTCGGGCACGTCGAGGTCGGCGACGGCCTGCGCGGTGCCCCAGCCGCCGGGGTGCTCGCTGGTGAGCAGCCGCAGCAGCTCCTTCAGGTAGAACGGGTTGCCGCCGGTGCGCTCCAGCAGCGCCAGGACGACGTCGCCGGGCGCGTCGTCTTGGAGGTACGCGGCGACGTCTCCCGCCGTGAACGAGCCGAGCCGGATCCGGTCGGCGCCGCGCTCGTTCGCCAGCAGCGCGAGGGTCTCCCGCAGTGCGGGGTCGCCGTCGGCGACGTCCGGGCGCATCGTGCCCAGCAGCAGGATCGGCCGCCGGTGCAGGGCGGGCGCCAGGTGCGCGAGCAGCTGCAGCGACGACGCGTCGGCGACGTGCAGGTCGTCGACGACGAGCAGCAGCGGCTGCCCGGCGGCGCACTCCGACAGCGTCTCGGCGACCGCCTCGTGCAGGTGGAACAGGGCGGTGCCGGGCTCCTCGGCCCGCCACCCGCTCTCGCCGCGCCCGGCGAGCACGTCGAGCAGGTGCCGCCGGCCGTCGGTGTCGGGCAGCGCCCGCAGGATCTGCGCCCACGGCCAGAACGCGGGGGTCGCGCTCGCCTCGACGCACCGGCTCCACGCGACCCGCAGCCCGTGCCCTTCGGCGAGGGCGGCGGCCCGCTCGGCGAGCAGCGTCTTGCCGAGCCCGGCCTCACCGACGACGAGGACGACGCCGCCCTGGCCCGCGGCCGCCTGGGCGAGCCGCTCGTCGAGGTGCCGCTCCTCCCGCGCCCGGCCGACGAGCACCGTCCCCGGTGGGCGCTCGGCCACCTGCGCGACGCTGCCGGCCAGCACCGCGGAACTGGCGCTGCCGGACAAGGCCGCGGTGCCGGACAAGGCCGCGGGGCCGGACAAGGCCGCAGGACCGGGGGTGCCGAACGAAGGCGCGAGGCCGGGGGTGCCGGACGAGGCCGCGGGACCGGACAAGGCCGCGGGGCCGGGGGTGCCGAACGACGGCGCGGGGCCGGGAGTGCCGGACGAGGCCGCGGGGCTCGGGTTGCCGGAGGAGAGCGCGGGGCCGGGGGTGCCAGGGGAGGCCGTGATGGAAGGTCCGTGCGCGGGTGTCAGTGCCGGATCGTGGCGGAGGATGGCCGCCTCCAGGTCGCGCAGGTGCGGGCCGGGCGGCAGGCCGAGCTCCTCGTCGAGGACCGCCCTCGCCCGCCGGAACGCGGCGAGCGCGTCGGCCTGGCGGCCGTCGCGGTACAGGGCGAGCATCAGCTGACCCCAGGACCGTTCGCGGAACGGGTGCCGGTCCAGCAGCGCCACGGCCGCCGCGGCCGCCGCCGCGTGCCGCCCGGTGGCGAGGTGGACGTCGACGAGGTCCTCGACGACGCCGTCGTGCACCTCGCCGAGCTGCGCGGCGACCGCGGCGGCGAACTCCTCGCCGGCGAAGTCGGCCAGCGGCCCGCCCCGCCACTCCCGCAGGGCCGCGGTAAGCAGGGACTCGGCCGCGGCGTACGCGCCGGCCGCGAGCCGCGCCCGGCCGTCCTCGGCGCCGCGGGTGAAGCGGGCGGCGTCGACCTGGCCGGCGTCGATCGCGAGGAGGTACCCGGGATCCCGGGTCACCAGCACCGACGGCGGCGTCCGCGGCGGGCGGTCCGGCTCGAGGACGCGCCGCAGCTGCGAGATGTACACCTGCAGCGTGCTGGTCGCGCTCGACGGCGCCTCGCCGGTCCACAGCCCGTTGATGATCCGGTCGAGCGACACGACCCGGCCGGGGTCGAGCAGCAGCAGCGCGAGGACGGCCCGCTGCTTGCGCGCGCCGAGGTCCAGTGGCGCGCCGCCGGGCGGCTGGACCTCCAGCGGGCCCAGGATCCGGAAGTCGAGCCGCGTCACGGTCGCCACGCTATCCGCCGGCGGGCGCCCTGGGGCCGACCCGTCGGATCTTGGACTCAGTGCCCGCCGCGGCGCCGTCGGCGGGCGGCGCGGCCGCTCAGCCTCCGGCCAGCAGCTCGGCCAGGCGCCGGGCGACGGGCCATGCGCCGTCGGACGTGTTCGACACGACGGTCCACGTCAGTGCGGTGTCCGGGTCGTGGACACTGCGGAACGAGACACCCGCGTCATAGCCTTCGAGGGCGACCGCCTTGCCGGTCCCGTGCAGCCAGAAGCCGAGCCCGTAGCGCCGGGGGCCCTCCGTCGCGTCGCTGCGCGGCCGGAGCATCTCCCGCACCCGTGCCATGGGCACGATCCGCCCCGCGAAGAGCGCCGTCCAGAACGCGCCGAAGTCCGCGACCGTCGAGTACGCGCCGCCGTCGCCGCTGCCGCGGACCGGCAGGTGGAACACGTTGGTCCGGTCGGAGCCCGACGCGTGCAGGTAGCCTCGCGCCGCCCCGGCGGGCAGCTCGTCGGAGCGCGGGAACCCGGTGCCGGTCATCCCCGCCGGCTCGCACACCCGCCGCGCGACGAGGTCGTGAAACGGCAGCCCGGCGGCGCGGGAGGCGATGAGGGCGAGCACGACGTAGCCGCTGTTGCAGTACGCGAACCGCTCGCCGGCCGGAAACTTCGCCGGATGGCCGCCGAGGACCTTCAGGTAGTCCTCGGTGTCCGCCAGCTCGTGCACCGGCACCGGCAGCACGAAGTCGGTGATGTCGACGGCGGCGTCCTCGTCGAAGTAGTCGCCGATCCCGGACCGGTGCGCCAGCAGGTGCTCGACGGTGACGTCCGCGCCGATGAGCGGCAGGTCGGCGCCGAGCAGCTCCCGCGCCGGTGTGTCCATCGCGAGCGTCTTGTCCTCGACGAGGCTCATCACGACGAGGGCCGTCAGCCCCTTGGTGGCCGACGCGACGCCGAACCTGGTCCCGACCGTGTTGGGCACGTCCGCCGCGCGGTCGGCGAGACCGTACGCCGCGGCGAACTCCGTCACGCCGGCACGGTCGACACGGACCGCGCCGGAGAAGCCGGCGATGTCGCCGAGCATGGGCAGCTCCCGAGATCTTCGGTGGTGACGGCGCGCTTTTTGAGAGAAGTAACCGTCACCGGCGCACCGGAAGTCGCTGCGGCCACCGTACCGGGGACCGCGGCGACCTCGCCCCTCATTTTCAGGCGGGGCAGGCGGCACTTCAGGCGAGGCAGGCGGCAGTTCAGGCGGGGCAGGCGGCCCCGAAGGTCGGGCGCTGCGTCAGCGTGAACCGGCAGCCGAAGTCGTCCGCGGCCACGGCCCGGCGGTCCAGGATCGCGTCGCCGGCCGGCCGGTGCCCGGTCCTGACCCACGAGACCAGGTCGTCGAAGCCCTGCGCGAGCTCCGGCACGGTGAACTCGCAGTGCCCGAGCGCCCGCACCGCGCGGGACACGAACAGCTTCCCGCGGCCCTGCAGGGCGGCGCGGCGCGCGTACTCCTGCTCCATCGACAGCGGCACGAACAGGTCGCCGATCGTGTGCATCGACAGCACCGGCACCCGCGGGCGCCCGTCGACGCGCGGCACCCCGGACAGGTCCCGCGACGGCCGGTCGGTGCGGTCGACCCGCAGGACGTCGCGGTTGACCCGCAGCTCGTCACGGTTGAGCCACGGGCTGTCGTCGCTCTGGTACAGCGTGAACCGGTTCGACGTGAGGTTACCCTCGGCGATGCCGGCGGTGCCGCCGGACAGCCCCGGGTAGACCCCGAACAGGAACGGCACAGTGGTCAGCGGCGGGATCCCGGGCAGCGCGCTCCAGTAGGCGATCGCGTTGTCGAAGCCCGGCCGCGTGCCGCCGCTGCGCTGCTCGACGAAGTCGCCCCACGTGCGGCCCAGCGCGGTCAGTCCCGCCCCCTGGCCGAGCAGCGGCACCTGCCGGGCGACCTGCTGGCGGTACACCTCCTGGAACGACGGATCGACGGGCGCCTTCGGGAACGTGATGGCGGTGCCGGTCAGCGCCGCCGCGGTCACGTTGGCGTCGAGGAAGTAGTCGAACAGCTCCGCGTCGCCGAGGACGCCGCAGACGGGCATCGCGCCGACGAACGCCTGCGGGTGCTCCTCGATGGCCACCGCCGTGACGTGCCCGCCCATCGACGCGCCGGTCATGTAGACGGACCTGGCGCGCAGCCCGGTGCGCTCCTTGAAGCGGTCGATCAGGGTGTACGAGTCGCGCACGCCCTGCCCGACGTCGTAGCCGTTGGTCGCGTAGCTGGACGCGGCCCAGGCGAAGCCGCGCGACAGGTAGTGCGCGCGCAGCGACGGACTGTCGACGAACACGGTCGTGCCGAGCCCGCGGTACCCGTGCGCGTACAGCACCAGCTCGCCGTTCCAGTCGGCGGGCTTCTCGATGCGGTACGCCGCACCGTCGGTGATCCCGGTCCACACGCTCGACCCGTTGACCGGCACGAACGGTGTGCCGTTCACGTCGCAGTCCGGATCCGCGACCGTGTAGCCGGGCTGCGTGGTGCTCACGACCGGCGGGCCGCAGACCGGCGGGTCCGCGGCGGCGGACGCCGGGACGGCGAGAATGCCCGCGACAAGGACCAACGACGCTACGCTGCGCATCCACACATGAGACGCCCGTCGATGCCTTGCTGTCAACGACTGTGTGCACTCATCGTGCTTGTTGTCGTCGATTTCGGGTTTCGCGGTCTGCCTTCTAGACTCCCGGACCCATGGAGCGCCGTCACCTGCGTTGGATCATCCCTGCTGCGGGCGGCGTGCTCGCCGTCGTCGTGTCGCTCGTGCTCGTCCTGCAGGACACCGGCGAGGCGGCCTGCGCCGCGGTCCCTGCCGCGCCGATCCAGGCACCTGTGGTGGAGAACGTGCGCTCCGGCAGCGCCTCGTACTACAGCACCAACCGCAACGGCATGTGCAACCTCGGCGCCCCCTCCACCGACGCCTACGCCGCGATCGGCCCCGCCGAGTGGGCCGGTGGCGCGGCGTGCGGCTCCTACCTCGCCGTGACCGGCCCCAACGGCCAGACCACCAACGTGCAGGTCGTCGACCAGTGCCCGTCCTGCCCCGCCGGCAAGATCGACCTGAGCAAGGGCGCCTTCTCCCGCATCGGCTCCGTCAGCGCCGGCATCATCCAGATCACCTACGGCACCGTCCGCGACCCCGACCTCCCCGGCCCCCTGAAGGTCCGCGCCAAGGGCGGCACCGGCTACTCGTCCCTCTCGGTCGTCCTGGACAACCACGGCAACCGGCTGTCCACTGTGGAGCTCCAGACGGCCGCCGGCTGGACGCCGCTGAAGCACAACACCGACAACACGTGGACCGGCCCGTCGGGCCTGACCGGCCCGGTCACCCTGCGCGTCACGGACGCCTCCGGCCACCAGGTCACGCTGCCGGGGATCGCCCTGGGCTCATCGGCGTTCCAGCAGACGCCCACCCTCATGTACAGCCCGGCCCCACCCTCTCCGTCCCCGTCGCCGTCGCCCTCCCCGTCGGAGTCTCCGTCGGCCGCCGCCACCACCCCGGTCGCCGCCGCGGCCAGCACCGCCCCGCCCACCTGCTGAACGAGAGCGCACGCTGGTGGCGAAGGGGGAAGCAGCAAACGGCGGGAGGGTGCCGCGATTGCTTCGGCTGCTGCCGCCAACTTCCGGACCCAGCGCAGCATGACTACTTCTGATGAACGGTCATGGATGCCGCGGACAGCACCCGGCGCTCGGCGCGGGCGAATGAGACTGCGGTTACCTCATCCGCCTCGGCGAGCTTGCGCCAGTCCTCCAACTCCGCTCGCAAGCGCTGCGAGCGCGACGTCGTTCATCCGGCCGCACGACGACCCCGCCCGCCGGCATCAGGTGGCCCTTGGACGCGCGGCGGGGCGCAGGGGTGGGCGGCGGCGGGTGCGGCGGCGCAGGGTGACGGCGAGCCAGGCGAGCATGGCCAGGGCCCACAGGGCGACGAAGACCGTGGTCGCCGCCCAGCGGGCCAGTGGGAGCACCGACGGGGCGGGGGAGGGGCCGCCGAAGGCGCCGGCCGTCACCAGGTCGGTGGCGACGTCCACGTCCCAGATGACGCCCTTGGGCTTGGTGAGCAGGGACTTCGTGGCGCCGCCGGGGGTGAGGGCCAGGAGGTCGGCGTCGGTGACAGCGCGGTAGGCGGCCGGTGGGTCGTAGGAGGGCTCGCCGCCGTTCGTCTCGTTGGTGTAGCGGACCAGGACCGCGGTGCCGTCGCGTTGCCAGCCGGCGAGGCGGGCCGTGGCACCGCCGAAGGTGGGGAACGTCGTGGGCAGCGCGGTGCCGGTCGCGGTGGACAGGACGGTGAGGCGCCAGGACCTGGCGTTGCGGGCGGCGTTGGAGCAGGCCGTGGTGCAGCCGTCGGCGACGGTGAGGACGCCGAGGCCGGTGCCGTCCGCGGTGTACGACCACGGGCCGCCGAGGTGGGCGCCGGCCGGCAGGGTGGCGAGCGGGCGGCGGGTGCCGGTGGCCGAGTCGAGCAGGGCGAGCTCGCGGCCGAGCTGGACGGCGACGGTGCGGCCGTCGGGGGAGAAGGCGGCGGCGCCGCGGCGGGTGCGGCCCAGGTCCAGCAGGTGCGTCGCGGCGCCGGAGCCGACGTCGAGCAGCCACAGCGCGCCGTTGTCGGACCCGGTGGTGTCGGCGCCGTCGAAGGGCGTGTCGGACCAGGAGGACGCGCCGGACCGGTGCACCAGCAGGCGGCGGCCGTCGTGGCTCCACGCGACCGGGACGGCGGGGCCGGAGCCCTGGTGGCGCCGCTCCTCGCCGGTGGTCAGGTCCACGATGGACACGTCGGTGTCGCCGGTGCCGAGGAGGCGCTCGTAGGTGCCGTTGCCCGCGGCGTAGCGGCCGTCCGGGGACAGCAGCACGTCCTGGCCGGCCTGCAGGTATGTGGTGCCGAACGGCAGGACGCGGTAGGAGCCGTCGCGGCCGATCGCGCTGATGCGGCTGCCGTACGTGAAGGGCAGGTCCATCGCCTGGTAGCCCCCGCCGCCGCTGACCAGCAGCGCGGCCGGGCCGCGGGGCGAGCCGGCCACGCCGGCCTGCCAGGGCCGGGAAACGAGGGGTGTGATCCAGGTCGAGTTTCTGCGTCGATTCTTGCGTCGATTTGGGTTGGGCGGGTATCAAGGGGGCAACGGAAGTTCGATCGTCGAAATATTTGTCTCCGGAAGGTACAGAGCGTGGGCACACGAGTGACGGCGGCCGTCACGAGCCGGTTCGGCGCGGTCCTGATCCTGCTGGTCACGGTGGGGCTGACGGCGCTGGTGTTCCTCACCTCGCCCGCCCAGCCGGAGAAGGAGCCGGCCGACGGGCTGCCGGCGGGCAAGCAGTCGACGAAGGTCGTCGAGCTGGCCGACCGGTTCGCCAGCGGCCGCGCCGAGGTGGCCGTCGTCGTGTACGAGCGGCGCGACGCGCCCCTCACCGAGGCCGACCGCGCGGCGATCGAGCGGACCAGGACCACCGCCGGCGGGCAGGCGCCGGCCGTCGTCGCCGAGGACGGGCGGGCCGCGCTGCTGCCCGTGACGCTCACCGGCGAGGGCGACGAGCTGTACGCCGCCGTCGACAAGCTGCGCGAGACCGTGCACGGCGGCCTGCCGGCCGGGCTGACCGCGCAGGTGACCGGCGGGCCCGCGTTCGGGCGCGACATCTCCGCCGCGTTCGAGGGCGCCGACGTCACGCTGCTCATCGCCACCGCCAGCGTGGTCGCGCTGCTGCTGCTCATCACGTACCGCAGCCCGCTGCTCTGGGTCGTCCCGCTCGTCGTCATCGGCGTCGGCGACCAGGTCGTGGCGAAGCTGCTGCCGTGGGTCGCCGGGCTCGTCGGCGAGCGCACCGACGCGTCGGTCAGCGGCATCGTGTCCGTCCTCGTCTTCGGCGCCGGCACCGACTACGCGCTGCTGCTGATCTCCCGGTACCGCGAGGAGCTGCGCCGCACCGAGGACCGCCGGGAGGCGATGCGGGTCGCGCTGCGCAACGCCGCGCCGGCCGTCGTCGCCAGCGCCGGCACCGTCGTCCTCGCGCTGCTGACGCTGCTCGCGGCGGTCCTGACCGCGAACCGGACGCTCGGCGTCGCCGCCGCGATCGGGGTCGTCGTGGCGCTGCTGTTCGGGCTCGTGGTGCTGCCCGCCGCGCTGGTGTGCCTGCCGCGCGGGATCTTCTGGCCGTTCGTGCCGCGGGTCGGCAGCGACGACCCGACGACCCGCGGCCTGTGGTCCCGCGTCGCGCACGCCGTCGGCCGGCACCCCGCCAGGGTCCTCGCCGGCGCCACCGTCCTGCTCGCCGTGCTCGCCGCCGGCCTGCTGAGCACGTCGATCGGGCTGTCGCAGACCGAGCAGTTCCGCACGCAGGTCGAGTCGGTCACCGCGCAGGACGCCCTCGCCAGGCACTTCCCCGCCGGGTCGGCGCAGCCGGTGACCGTGATCGTCCCCGCGGCCGCCACCGACCGGGTCGTGGCCGCCGTCGAGGGCACGGACGGCGTCGCCGCGGTCGGCCGGCCCGAGCGCTCCGACGACGGCGCGCTGACCAAGCTGCGCGTCGACCTGAAGGCCGGATCGGGCACGCCGGCCGCCGACGACACGGTCCGGGCGCTGCGGTCGGCCCTCGGCGCGCTCTCGGCCGGCGAGACGCTCGTCGGCGGGGCGCCGGCCGCGGACCTGGACAAGCGCGACGCGTACAGCCGCGACAACACCGTCGTGGTCCCGCTGGTGCTGCTGGTGGTGCTGCTCGTCCTCGTGCTGCTGCTGCGCTCGGTCGTGGCGCCGGTGCTGCTCCTGCTCACCGTCATCGTCAGCTTCGCCGCGAGCGTCGGCGCCGCCGGCCTCGTGCTGCGGCACGTCCTGGACATCCCGGCCCTCGACGCGGGCGTGCCGCTGCTGAGCTTCCTGTTCCTCGTGGCGCTCGGCGTCGACTACAACATCTTCCTCGTCACCAGGGCCCGGCAGGAGGCGGCGGCGCTGGGCGACACCCGGGCGGGCATGATCCGGGCGCTGGGCGCGACCGGTGGCGTCATCACCTCCGCCGGCATCCTGCTCGCGGCCGTGTTCACCGTGCTCGGGGTGCTGCCGGTGATCGTGCTGACGCAGATCGGGGTGATCGTCGGCATCGGCGTCGTCCTGGACACTCTGGTCGTGCGGACCGTGGTCGTGCCGGCGATCGCCCTGCTGCTCGGCGAGCGCTTCTGGTGGCCGGCCCGCCCTGCCACGGCTTCGTCTTCCGGCCGGTCCGATCAGGGGCTGGACGAGCCGGCGCATCACCCGGGCCGGCACGTCGCGACCGGGGCGCCGGGGCGGCACGCGGGGTGACGGGTCAGGCGCCGTACAGGTCGGCGTAGAGCTCGTCGAGCGCCTCGGCGTGCGCGCCGATGACGTTGTGGGCGTGGCCCTCACCCTCCGGCAGCTCATGGTGGGTGAAGGCCGCGCCGGCCGCCTCCGCCAGCCGTCTCGGCACAGCCACGGCGCGCGCCGCGTCGATGACCGTGTCGCCCGGCGACGTCACGACCGCGACCCGCCGCAGCGCGCCCACCACCGGCCGCTTCGGGAGGCTCGCCGCGACCCGCAGGTACTGGGCGACCGCCGTGAACGAGTAGCCCCGCGCGTCGACGTGGTCCGGCAGGAGGCGCCGGCCGTACAGGGTGGTCAGCGGCCACGGCACCCGCCGCCGGGGCGCGAACAGCGGCGTGATCAGCAGCAGCCGCGCGACCGTGTCGCCGCGGCTCGCGCCGAGCCACGTGGCGAGGGCCGCGCCGGCCGACACCCCGACGACCCCCACCTCGTCGCCCAGCGTGGCGGTGACGTCGAGCGCGTCGCCGGCGTACCGCAGCAGCTCCCGCGACGTGAACCCCCGGTGCGTGGCGTCCGGCGTGCCGTGCCCAGGCGCCGCCGGCGCGTAGACGTTGCAGCCGCGCTCGTAGAACAGCCCGGCGAGCCGCTCGACCTGCCGCGGCCCGTGCGTGTACCCGTGCAGCAGCAGCACGGCCTTCGCCGTCCGCCCCCCGTGGCTGCGCCGCAGCGTCATAGGTCGTTTCCCATCGGTCGCGCGCGTGACAGCGCGCCGACGATGGTCGCATCCGGGGGAACGGGCACGATCTGGGGGGCCGGTCAGCGTTTGACGACGTCGTGGGCGAGGCGGAGCAGGTCGGGCACGGCCGGGTGGGTGAAGGGCTCCCGCCACGCGAGGATCACGTCGACCGGGGGTGCGTCGGTGAGTGGCACGTAGCGCACCGCCGGGTTGGGGTGCATCGCGGCGGTGCCCGCGGGTGTCACGCCGACCGCGTCGCCGGCGATGATGACCGACAGCCAGTCGTCGGTGTTCTTCACGGGCACGACCTGTGACGGCGCGGCGTCCGGCGGCCACAGGGCGAGGGTCGTGCTGCCGGTCACCGTGTTCAGGGCCAGGGGCTCCGCGGCGAGGTCGGCGAGCGTCAGCGAGGCGCGGCCCGCCAGGGGGCTGTCGTCGGCGACGGCGGCCAACCGGGGCTCGCGCATCAGGTGGGCCGTCACCACGCCGGGGACGTCGGGCGCGCCGCGGAGCACGGCGACGTCGACCGTGCCGGACGCGAGGCCGGCGCTGCGCTCGTTGAGGCGGAGCAGCTCCAGCACGGTTTCCGGGTGCGCCCGCTTCCACCGTCGCTGGAGGCTGGTGGTGTACGCCCCGAGCGCCGACCACGCGTGGCCGAGCCGGACCGGCAGCCCCCGGGACCGGTCGGGGTCGAGGGCGTGCTCGACGGCGGCGACCGCGGCGGCCGCGTTGCGGCGGAACTCGTGGCCTGCCGGGGTCAGCGCCAGGTGGTGGGTGGAGCGGTCGACGAGCCGGGCCCCGAGGTGCGCCTCCAGCTGCTGCAGGGTGCGGGTCAACGCAGGCTGGGTCAGGTGCAGCCGGGCGGCCGCGCGGGTGAGGTTGCCCTCCTCCGCGATGGCCAGGAACCCCCGGAGGTGCCGCAGCTCGATGGTCGCCATTCCCGCCGCCTTCAAGGCCCCACGCATGACCGGCCCATCCGCGGCGCTGCGGACTGGTCATGCGTGTCAAGCATAACCAGTGGCGAAGCGGCATTTCCCATGATCCGCGCCACTGCATAGCGTTGCCGTGTGACCGACGTCCTGACCGCGCCCGCACCGACCACCGTCGCCGTCGAGTCCAAGGGCGGCGGGGTGTGGCGGGTCCTCGCGTCGCAGACGTCCGTCCACAGTGGAGCCGCCGTCGCCACCACGCTCTTCCCGCTCGCCGGGGCGGCCGGCGTCGTGTCGCTGCGGCTGCTCATCGGCAGCGCGGTCCTCGTCGCGATCGGACGGCCGAGGCTCAGGGGGTACACCACCCGGCAATGGATCCTCGTCGGCCTCTTCGGCGCCGTCCTCGCGGGCATGAACCTCGCGTTCTACGTCGCCATCGCGCGCATGCCGATCGGCCCCGTCGTCACTCTGGAGGTGCTGGGGCCGCTGACGCTGTCGGTGGTCACCGCGCGGCGGCGGGTGGCGTGGCTGTGGGCCCTGCTCGCGCTCGCCGGGGTGGCGCTGCTCGGCGGCGGTGGGTTCGACCAGCTCGACCCGCTCGGGGTGGGCTGCGCGTTCCTCGCCGGCGCCGCCTGGGCCTGCTACATCATGCTGTCGGCGCGGGCCGGCGCCACCTTCCCGAAGCGCGACGGCCTGACCCTCGCGATGCTCGTCGCCGCGCTGCTGGCCCTGCCCGCCGGGATCCTCGACGCCGGCGCGGCGCTGACCGGCCCCCGCGTGCTCGCCCTGGGCGCCGCGGTGGCGGTGTTGTCGTCGGTACTGCCGTACACATTCGAGCTGACCGCGCTGCGCCGCCTGCCGACGTCGACGTTCGCGGTGCTGATGAGCCTCGGCCCGGCGATCGCGGCGCTGATGGGGTGGGTGCTCCTCGGCCAGGACCTGCACCCGGCGCAGATCGCCGCGATCGGGTTCGTCGTCACGGCCAGCGCGGGCGTGGTGCTGTGGAAGGACCGCGGGGCCGCTACAGGCGCGGCAGCCGGATCGTGACGACGGTCCCGCGCGGGTCGTTGGGGGCGGCGGTGACCGTGCCGCCGTGCTGGGCGGCGGTCTGCGCCACGATGGCGAGGCCGAGGCCCGAGCCCGGCATGCCACGGGCGGCCGGCGAGCGGTAGAAGCGGTCGAAGACGTGCGGCAGGTCCTCGGCGTCGATGCCGGGACCGGTGTCGGCGATCCGCAGCACGCACCAGCCCTGCTCGGCGGTGAGCCCGGTGTGCACGGTGGCGCCGGGCGGGCTCCACTTGGCGGCGTTGTCGAGGACGTTGACGACCATGCGCTCCAGCTCGTTGGGCCGGCCGTGGACGGGGGCGGCGTCCGCGTCGAACGTGAAGGTCACCGCCGGGACGCGGATGCGCACCCGGTCGATCGCGGCCGCCACGACGTCGGTCAGCTCGACGTCCTCGGCCGGCTCCCGGGTCGTCTCCTCGCGGGCCAGCTCGACCAGCTCGGTGGTGAGCGCCGCCAGCTCGCCGACCTGGGCGTCGAGGTCCCGCAGCAGCTTCGCCCGCTCCTCCGGCGGCAGCCGGTGCGCCAGCTCGGGCTGCCGCTCCACCGCCAGCAGCAGCTCGATGTTGGTGCGGATGCTGGTCAGCGGGGTCCGCAGCTCGTGGCTGGCGTCCTCGACCAGGGTCCGCTGCGACTGGCGGGCGGCGTCGATCGCGGCCAGCATCGTGTTCACCGACTGGCCGAGACGGGCGATCTCGTCGACGCCGTGGATCGGGACGGGCCGGTTCAGGTCCATGGTGACGGCGACGTCCTCGACGGCCTTCGTCAGCTGCTGCACGGGGACCAGCCCGGCGCGGGCGACGGTCCGGCCGAGCGCCGCGGCCCCGCCGATGCCCAGCACGCAGCCGGCGGCCATGAGCAGCCCGAACATGGTCAGTGTCCGGTTCGCCGGGGTCTGGTCGGCGGCCACCTGCACCGCCCCGCCGCCCCGGCCCGCGGCGACGGTCAGCATCAGGTAGCTGTGCCCGTCGAGCAGCACCCGCTCCTGGACCTGCTGCTCCTCACCGGTCGCGACCCGCCGCGCGCCGTCGGTGACCGGCAGGTCGTTCGTCGAGTGCGCGGTGACGGTGGCGTCGCGGCCGAGCACCTGCCAGCGCGGCCCGATGTCGCGCCGGAACCGCGGATCCCGCCGCCCGCCCGGCCCCTGCGGCGGGCCGTCCCGCCACAGCTCCGGCTGCGCGACGACGGACCGCGCGTCGGTCTCCAGCTGCGAGCGCAGCTGCTGGCGCTGGATCTGCGCGACCGCCGCGAACGCGATCCCCGCGACCGTCAGCACCGCCGCCGCGACCGCCGCCGTGACCAGCAGCGACAGTCGGTCATGCAGCGTCCTGCGCCGCCACCACCGCCCCAGCACCGCCCGGGCCCGCCGCACGGGGGCTCCTCCCGCGGGCTTCACAGAGGCTCCTCCCGCGGGCTTCACAGGGGCTCCTCCCGCAGGACGAAGCCGACGCCGCGGACGGTGTGCAGCAGGCGCGGGCCGCCGTCGGCCTCCAGCTTGCGGCGCAGGTAGCCGAGGTACACGTGGATGCTGTTGGACGTCTCGCCGAAGTCGTAGCCCCACACGTGCTCGAACAGCGTCCCGCGGGTCAGGACCTGCCGCGGGTGGCGCAGGAACACCTCGAGGATCGTGAACTCGGTGCGGGTCAGCCGCAGCGGGTTGCCGCCCCGCCACACCTCCCGGGTCGCCGGGTCGAGCCGCAGGTCGGCGAACGTGAGCAGCTCCGACGGCGGCTCCGGCGGCGCGGACAGCAGCGCCCGGCGCAGCAGCGCCCGGATCCGGGCCAGCAGCTCCTGCAGCGCGAACGGCTTCACCAGGTAGTCGTCGGCGCCCGCGTCGAGGCCGGCGACCCGGTCGCCGACGCTGTCGCGGGCGGTGAGCATGAGCACCGGCACCAGCACGCCCTCGCCGCGCAGCCGGCGGCACGCCTGCAGGCCGTCCATCCGCGGCATGCTGACGTCGAGGACCATCACGTCGGGCTCGTCGGCGTGCGCGGCGTCGAGGGCCTCCTGCCCGTCCCGGGCGGTGTCGACCTGGTAGCCCTCGAACCGCAGGGTCCGCGCGAGCGAGTCCCGCACGGCGGCGTCGTCGTCCACGACGAGGATCCGCATTCCGTCCCCCTTCCGCTGCCCAGCTTGCCTCACTCCGGCCTCAGCCGGCGGGCCAGCCCTCGGTGACCCGGACGAGGCCCGACGCCGTCACCATGAGCGCCTCGTAGCCGTCGAGCTCCTCCAGCCAGTCCATCGCCCAGGGTCCGCGGGCCGCGGCGGCGGTCGCGTAGACGTCGGCCCACAGCAGGTCCGGGCCGGTCACGGTGACCGCCCGTACTCCGGTCGCGGGACTGCCGGTGTACGGGTCGACGATGTGATCCCCGCGGTGGGTGCGGCCGGAGGTGGCGACTGCGCCCGTACCCCGGGTCACGACGTGCGCCACCCGGTCCTCGGGCGCGTCCGGGTCCTCGACGCCGATCCGCCACGGCGGCTGCCCGTCCGGCGCGTGGACGAGCACGTCGCCGCCGGCGTTGACGCACCAGCCGAGGCCGTCCGGCAGGTGCGCCGCCGCCCGCTGCACGGCCCACCCCTTGACCAGCCCCGACGGGTCGTACCGGGGGCGGCCGGTGCGCGGGTCGGGCAGCCCCCGCGGGTCGAACCACCCGCCGGTGCGCTCCCGCGCCTCGTCGCACAGCGCGATCACGGCCTCCAGCTCGGGCGTCGGCGGCGCCTCGCCCCGCTCCCAGCGGGACAGGTCACTGCCGTCCAGGTACGGGCTGAACGCCGCGTCGTCGCGGCGCAGGTCCGCGAAGACCGCGGCCACCGCGGCCTCGGCGGGCGGGTCGCCGGCGCCGGGGCCGCGCAGGTGGACCGAGACCGGCAGCCCCATGATCTGCTCGACCCACGCGCGGCGGGGCAGGGTGGCGGTCATGACAGGTGCGCGGCGTCGATCGCGGCCTGCAGCGACTCCTTGTAGCCGTCGCTGGTGACGGTCGCGCCGGAGACGGTGTCGATGTCGGCGCTCTGCGCGGCGACGACCGCCTTGTTGAGGATCGGCAGGGCGCGGGCGTTGATCTGGCGGTCCTTGCCGTTGGCGTCCGGGTACACGGGCACGGTCACACCGGTGATCTTCCCACCGGCGACGGTGATGGTGACCTGGATGTCGCCCCAGCGCGTCGACACCACCGACCCGTTGTATGCGGTGCCACCCGTACCGTCGCTGCCCGTGCCACCGGTGCTGCCCGTACCGTCGCTGCCCGTACCGCTGCCGCTGCCGCTGCTGTCGCTGCCCGTACCGCTGCCGCTGCCGTCGCTGCCGGTGCCGCCGCTGGTGGTGCCGCTCGTGGTGCCGCTTCCGCCGCCTGAGGCGGTTGCTGAGCCGGTCGACGCGGTCGCGGTGCCGCCGAGGCTGGTGCGGTAGCTGAACAGCAGCACCACGGCGGCGAGCGTCGACAGCAGCCACAAGGTGATCCGTCGCACGGGGCGATCCTTTCCGTTACCAGGCGAACTGTTCGGTGTGCACGCGCGACGCGGGGACCCCGGCGGCGCGGGCGGCGGCGCGGGCCGCCTCGGTCCACGAGTCGGGCCCGCAGACGTAGACGTCGGCCGCCGCGATCGACGGCGCCATCCTGCGCAGCGCCTCCGCGTCGCCGATCCCGGCGGCGTGCCGCGGCAGCCACGACGCGGCACCGGCGCGCGGGCCCAGCAGGTAGACGACCCGGACGCCACGCTGCCGCGCCAGCCAGTCCAGCTCGTCGCGGAACGCGATCTCCGCCGCGCTGCGCGCCCGGTAGAGCAGGGTCGCCCCGCCGGCGCGGTAGGGCAGCTCGCCGAGCAGCGCGAGCAGCGGCGTCACCCCGATGCCGCAGGCCATCATGACGACCGGGCCGCCGGTGTACGACTCGCCGGTGAGCCGCCCGTACGGGCCCTCGACCAGCGCGCGGGTGCCCGGCGTGAGCGACGCGACGCGGGAGCTGCCGTCGCCGAGGTCCTTCACCGTGATGCGCAGCACCCCGGTGTGCGGGGTCGCCGACAGCGAGTACGGGTGCGCCCTCGTCCAGCCGGGACCGTCCAGGAACCGCCACTGGAGGAACTGACCGGCCCGGACCGGCAGCTCGTGCAGGTGCCGGCCGGTCAGGTAGACCGAGGTCAGCCCCGGACCCTCCGGCACGACGTGGCTGACGGTCAGGCGGTGCCGCGCGTTGCGCCACACCGGCAGGCCGACCCGGTAGACGAGGACGGCGCCGGCGGACACGGCGTACAGCGTCCACCAGTACGCCGTGGACAGCGGCGACGAGAGGAAGTCCGCGCCGGTCCAGAGCTGGTGCGGCAGGGCGAGCCCCACGCCGAGGTAGGCGTACAGGTGCAGCAGGTGCCACGACTCGTAACGCAGCCGGCGCCGCGCGGCCCGCGTCGACGTGACCACGACCATGACCAGCGCGACCGTGCCGGCGGCGGCGAGCAGCATCCCCGGGTATTCGACGGTCAGCTCCCATACCTCGGCGAACACGTTCGCGCCGGACGCGATCGCGTAGCCGACGGTGATGAGCACGATGTGCGCGACCATCAGGTTGAACGAGGTGAACCCGGTCCAGCGGTGCCAGCGCGCCAGCCGGTCCTGCCCGAACGCCCGCTCGACCAGCGGCACCCGCGCCATCAGCAGCACCTGGAGCAGCAGCAGGTCGGATGAGACCAGGCCGGTGAGCCGGCCCGCCGCGGACCACGCGTCGCCGCCGCCGGCGAGGAGCTGCTGGACGCCGCCGTTGGCCACCCACAGCGCGGCCACGACGAGCAGGCTCGCCGTGGCCGCCACGCCGCCCGCGTCCGCCCACCACCTGGGGGTCGCGGCCGGGCGCGGCGCCGCAACTGTCATCGTCATGCGTTCAACTATTGGGGGACCGGCTGACAGGTGCCTGTGAGCCGGTTAAAGGTTCTCTAAGAACGCCCCACGACGTTCTGCCACGCGTCGGCCGGCAGCAGGTATCCGGCCCGCACGTTGGCGAGGTCCGCCAGGATCACCTTCGCCAGGTGCTCGCCGCGGTGCGGGTACAGGCGCCGCAGCGTCGCGGCGTCGAACGGCTGGTGCGTGCCGAACAGCCGGCAGAACGTCTCGCCGGTGTTGTCGCCGGTGTTCAGCGCGGTCGGCACCGACACCTGCGACAACCGGATGCCGCCGGTGGCGAGCCCGAGCGCGTCGCGGGTCTTCGTGCCGTCGGCGCCGAAGACCAGCGGGGGCGCGACCGGCGGGGGAGTGCCCCGCCGCACCCAGCGGATCAGGTGGTCGTAGGCGGCGGCGACGACATGGTCGAGCGGCACCCTGCTGAAGGGCGGGCTGCCGCAGGTGTACTGGGGTGCCGCCCCCAGGTCCCGCACGGAGATCGGCGCCCGGTACTCCTGGCCGCGCCAGCCGGAGTGCGCGGCGCCGGCGACCTCCCAGCGGCGGAACCGTTCGGTGTCGGCGGGCCGGTCGGGGGTCCGCACGTCGGTCTCGGACAGCACCTGAAACACCGGCTCGACGCCCACCCGGGTCGGCGCGGACCCGACGACGAACGCGTAGCCGTCGAAGACCGGCGTCACCTTCGGCAGGATGCTCTGGTAGTACACCGTCATCCGGGCGGCGGACTGTGAGGCGCCGATCGCGAGCGTGGTCCGCGGCCGGAGCGACCGGGTGACGGCCGCCGCGGCCTTCGCGAAGATGTCGTAGGACAGCTCATCGGCGGTGAACCGGCCGCCACCGGTGACGTCGAGCGTGCCGTACCGGGCCGGGCTCCAGCCGCGCAGCTGCTCGACGCCGACCCGCTGCGCGGACACGCCGACCCACGCGTGCCCCTGCCGGGTGATGGCGTCGTGGTCCCACAACGCGTCGAGGTCGTAGCCGGCGGTCACGTTCTGCCACTCGACGAGCGCGGTGCCGCTGAAGCGGGCCGGGTGGGCGGGCCGGCGCACCACGACCCTGGTCCGGAACGGCACGCCGGTCGCCACCTGGTTGCCGGCGGTGTCCCAGCCGTCGGCCGCCCCGGCGACGAGGAACTCCTCCTCGACGTAGCCGGCGGCGGCGAGGTCGTCGGTGGTGGAGAAGAACGGATACGTGTCGCGGATGTCCGCGGCCTTCGGGTCACCGGGGACGGTCCCCGGCAGCGGCCCGGTGACGGTGACCGGCGGCGCCTCCCGCGCGGCGTGCGCGGGCACGGCCGGCGCGCCGATGAGCGTCAGGGCGGCCAGAAGGGTGGCGGCGAGTCGTGCCGATGCATTGGGTGCCATGGATGCCACCCTCGCCGCGACGGCGGGCGGCGGCATCGGTGGAATCGCCGGTGCTCCGGCCCGCGGCCTCGCTCGCCGGCTTGCTGACCGCCACCTTGCTCAACGGTGCCGGGCCGTCAGCCGGCGTCGAGGGCCTCCTCCACGGTGGCGTAGCGGGTGAGGATGCGGTCGAGGTTGGTGATGTGCAGCACGTTGTCGACCAGGGGGCGGGTGCCGGTCAGCCGCAGCCAGCCCCCGGTCTCAGCGAGCCTCGACCGCGTCCGCACGAACAGGTTGAGCCCGCTGGAGTCGCACATCGGCACGTCCGACAGCTCCAGCACCAGGTGCAGCTCGGGACGTTGGGTCAGATCGGACAGGACGTCGGCGAGCGGGGCGAGGGTGTCGTAGAGGACCTTGCCCCGCACCGACACGACGACGGCACCGTCGCGGTCGGTGACGTCGGCGGTGACGTGCTCATCCGCCACCTGGGACTCGTCACGGTCCAGGGAGAACTCCACAACCCCGAGCGTAACGGGAACCTGCGGACAGCCGCAGGGTCCGTTTCCCGCGCGGCGCGGTTGGGAATCCGTACACCGGCCGCGGGTGACACGAGCGGCCGGTGTGACGGACGGGTCGCACACGCGACCGTGTTTGGTTTGCCGAGGGGTGAGCGAGGCATGGCGGCGACGATGGAAGCGCGCTGGCTCGAAGCGTTCAGCGCGATTCTCGACGGATCGCACCTGTTCCAGCCGGACGGGCTGGCGACGGCGGTGGACGCGGCGCTGGCGCCGCTCGGGATCGACGCGACCATCTACCTGGTCGACGAGGAGCAGCGGGTCCTGTGTCCGGTGCCTCGTCCAGGGGCCCCGCTGCCCCCGCCGCAGCCGGTGGAGACGACGGCGGCGGGGCGCGCCTTCGCGATGGTCACGTCGAAGCCGAGGGGCGACGGCGGCTGGTGCGTGCCGATGGTCAACGGCACCGACCGGCTCGGGGTCGTCGAGTTCGAGATCGGCGAGGCCGAGCCGGAGGTGCGCGACGGATCCCTGCGGGCCCGCTGCGAGACCCTCGCCGGGCTGATCGGCCACCTGGTCACCGTCACCTCCCACAAGGGTGACTTCCTCGCCCAGGTGCGCCGGTCCCGGTCGATGACGCCGGCCGCGGAGCTGCTCCGGCAGCTGCTGCCGCCGCTCACGTCGGCCTGCGACCGGATGGTGATCAGCGCGATCCTCGAGCCGTGCTACGACGTCGGCGGCGACGGCTTCGACTACGCGATCGACGGCGCGCGGGCCAGGATCGTGATCCTCGACGCCGTCGGGCACGGGCTCGCGGCCAGCCTCGCCTGCGGGGTGGCGATGTCGGCGCTGCGCGCGGTCCGCCGCGACGGCGGTGACCTGCGGGCGCAGGCCCGGGCCGCCGACACCGCGCTGACCGAGCAGTTCCCGGACAGCCGGTTCGTGACCGCCGTGCTGGCGGAGCTCGACCTGGAGGCCGGGCGCCTGCGGTACATCAACGCCGGACACCCCCGGCCGCTGCTGCTGCGCACCGGGCGGGTCGTGCACGACCTCGCGGCCGGTCGCCGCATGCCGCTCGGGGTGCACGACGACGTCGAGGTGGCCGAGGAGGACCTGGAGGGCGGCGACCGGCTCCTGCTCTACACCGACGGCGTCACGGAGGCCCGCGACGCCGCCGGGGAGGAGTTCGGCGTGCGGCGGCTCATCGACCTCACCGAGCGGCACGCGAGCGCCGGGCTGCCCGCGCCGGAGACCCTGCGCCGGCTCGCGCACGCCGTCGCCGAGCACCAGGGCGGCGCGCCGGCCGACGACGCCACCCTCGTGCTCGCCGAGTGGTCACCGGTCGCGGCGCTGCGCAGCGCTCCGTACCAGCAGCGCCTGACCTGACCGCGCACCGGCCGTGACGTCGGTCTCGTCGTCGAACTCGCCGATGACCTCCTCCAGGAGGTCCTCCAGGGCGACGAGGCCGACCGGCGCGCCGTCCTCGGTGGCGACGGCGAGCTGCGCCCGGGACTCCCGCATCGCCCGGACCGCGGCGAGCACGCTGGTGCGGGCCGGCAGGGTGAACGCGGTGATCATCAGGTCGGCGGCGGTCGCCGCCGTGCCGGCCGTCGTCGCCCGCAGCGCGTCGCGGACGTGCACGACACCGACGACGCCGCCCGTGGCGCCGACGACAGGGAACCTGGACCGGCCGGTGGACCGGTTGGCGAGCTCGACGTCGGTCGCGGTGGCCTCCAGCGGCACCGTCACCATCGCCGCCGCCGGGGTCATCACCTGCGTGACGGTGGTGTCCTGCAGCTGCAGGACCCGGCTGAGCAGCTCCTGCTGGTCCTGGGCGAGCGTGCCGTGCTGCCGGGACGACTCCAGCAGCATCATCAGCTCCTCCGGCCCGTGCGCCGCGGACAGCTCGTCCTGCGGCTGCACCTTGACGAGCCGCAGGCACGCGTTCGCGAGGCCGTTGAGCAGCGCCAGCAGCGGCCGCACGACCCGGGTGAACGCCCGGAACGGCAGTGCCAGCCCTCGCGCGGAGCGCTCCGGGTTGCTGATCGCCCACGACTTCGGCGCCATCTCGCCGACCACCATGTGCAGGAACACCACGACGGCGAGCGCGATCACGAACGCGACCGGGTAGCTGAAGCGCTCCGGCAGCCCCACCGCGTGGAACAGCGGGTCGAGCAGGTGTGCGATCGCGGGCTCGGCGAGTGCGCCGAGCCCCAGCGAGCACAGCGTGATGCCCAGCTGCGCGCCGGCGAGCATCAGCGACAGCTCGCGGCTGCCGGCGAGCGCGGCGGCCGCGGCCCGGCTCCCGTCGGCGGCGGCCTGCTCGAGGCGGTGCCGCTTGCTGGCCACGAGGGCGAACTCGGCGGCCACGAAGAACCCGTTCGCCGCCAGCAGCACCGCCGACACGAGAAGCGCCCAACCCGTGCTCACGCCGTCACCTCCGCTGCGCTCCGGCGCCGGCCTGAGCCAACCTGCAATGCTGGTGAGCGGCCCGAGACGCTCCGCTGGCCGCTCACGCCGTCACCTTCTTCGCGAGGACGGACACGCGGACGGTGTCGGGGACGTGGCGGTGCACGGTCAGGACCTCCAGGCGCACCTCGCGGGGCGGGGTGTCGTCGTCGGGGAGTGCGGGCGGCAGCGTGACCTCCACGGTGTCGCCGGGGCGCGGGATGCGGCCGAGGCGCTGGAGCACGAGGCCCGAGACGGTGTCGTAGTCGTCGCTCTCCGGCAGCGTCACGCCGGTCGTGCGGGCCACCTCGTCGACCCGCCAGCGGGCCGGGACGAGCCACGAGCCGTCCGGCTGGCGGACGGCGGACGGCTCCGGCGCGTCGTCCTCGTCGCGGATCGACCCGACCAGCTCCTCGGCGACGTCCTCCAGGGTGATGATGCCGGCGAAGCCGCCGTACTCGTCGATGACGCAGGCCAGCTGCCGGTGCTCGGTGCGCAGCCGCTCCAGGACCGCCGGCAGCGCCGCCGTCGACGGCACCAGGACCGGCGGCAGCGCGATCTCCGCCATCGTCATCTTGTGCCGGTCCGCGGCGGGCAGCGCCACGAGGTCGGCGCCGCCGACGACGCCGATCAGGTCGTCGACGCTCTCACCGACGACGGGGAAGCGGGTGTGCCCGGTGTCGAACAGCTCCACGAGGCGGATCGCCGGGTCGGTCGCGGCCACCGTGACCACGTCGACCCGGGCGATCATCGCCTCCTCGGCGGTGCGCGCCCGGAACGCGAGCCCGCGCTGCAACAGCTGCGAGGTGTCGGCGTCGAGCAGCCCGCCGGTGCGCGACTCGGCGATGATGCGCTCCAGGTCCTCCGGGGTGGCGCCCTCGGGCAGCTCCTCGATCGGCTCGATGCCGACCCGCCGGAGCAACCGGTTCGCCGCCGCGTCGAACATGCGGATCACCGGGCCGGCCGCCGCCAGGTACACCAGCGTCAACCGGGCCAGGGCCCGGGCGAGGGCCTCCGGCCGGGCGATCGCCCAGTTCTTCGGGCCGAGCTCACCGAGGACCATCTGCACCACGGTCGCCGTCAGCAGCGCCAGCACCACCGCCGCCGACGCGCTCGCCGCTTGCGGCACCCCGGCCGTGCCGAGCAGCCGCGCGAGCCCCGTGCCCAGGTACGGCTCGGCGACGAAGCCGACGAGCAGGGCCGTGACGGTGATGCCGAGCTGCGCGCCCGACAGCATGAAGGACAGTCGCCCGGTGACGCGCAGGGCGCGCCGCGACGCCAGGTCACCGCCGTCGGCGGCGCGTTTGAGCTTCGCGCGGTCCACGGCCACGTAGGCGAACTCGGCCGCCACGAAGTAGCCGGTGGCGGCGGTGAGGACCACGATGAGTGCGAGGCCGATGAGGATCAGCATGAGGGACCATGAGCCAGCCGGGCAGTGCCCGGCCCGGTACTCCAACCAACCATGATCCGACGCTAGCAGGCTTCGCTGAACGATCGCTGGGAAGCACCATGGACCGGTGCCGTGTGACTGAATCGATCCAGAGGCTCGACCGATCCATCCGTGTCGCGGTGATTACCTCCGATGTCGCCGGGTATGGGGCGGCAATCCCCCGAACACCCTGGAGGTTGTGATGGCTGAGCTCGAACCCGCGGATCGGGGCGGGACCGGCGTGCGCCGCTCCGCCGGCGAGCTCGACCGGATGACCGGCGGGCGGGGCGGCCCCTCCGCGAACAAGGCCGTCACGCGGATGCCGCGATGCGGCCACCGGGCCGCGGACTACCTCGCCGGGCACGAGCCGGAGGGCGTCCTGGAGTGCGTGCGGGACGCCGCCCGCGGCCGGCCCGACACGTTCCTGCTCGCGGCCGCCGCGGCGGGGTTCGTCGTCGGCCGGCTCGGCGAGGGCGACTTCCGGGACGGACAGCCCGGCGACGGCGACCTGTGGCGCGCGTACAACGGCAGTTCGTACAACGGCCGCGGCTACAACACGAGCGGCCCGGCGCGGACGACCCGCTGAAACCCGGCACGCGACGCGAAAGCACGCGGTGTGACGGCCACGCGGTGTGACGGCGCAGGCGGGGGCGCGGACCGGCCGCGCCCCCGCCGCCATGCGCTGGTGACCGGCGGCTCAGCCGACCACGGGAAGTTGATCCAGCGGTCCGTGCGCCGCCACACGTACTCGCACGGCACGACGCTCTGCGGCTTCTCGTACAGCACCGCGATGCGCACCTCCGAGGCGTGCGCGACGCAGAAGTCGCGCACGACCCGCAGGGTGGCGCCGGTGTCGGCGACGTCGTCCGCGATGAGCACCCGCGCGCCGGCGAGATCCGCGCCGTCGGGGGTCGGGCGCAGCACCACCGGAGCCTCGAGCCGCTCGTCGACGCCCGTGTAGTACAGGACGTTCATCATCACGATGCTCTTCACGTCGAGCGCGTACCCGAGGGCGCCGGCCAGCAGCAGCCCGCCGCGGGCGATGGACAGCACCACGCCGGGCCGGAACCCGTCGTCGGCGACCGCCTGCGCCAGCTCCCGCGAGGCCGCGCCGAACTCCTGCCAGCTCAGCTCTTCCCGCTCCTCCATCGCCTACCCTTCGAGCGCCTTCCACGGCTTGGGGGTCCACACCCAGTGTCCGTTGACGTGGACCAGACCGTCGAACGCCATGCCGGAGTCCTTGCCCGGTTCGGTGTACCTCCACCGGTACCAGGTGACCCCGGGCTGCAGGTGCGGCCCGACGTCCTTGTAGCCGCCGGGGAACTCGGCCTCGGCCGCGGCGGTCCACGCCTTCAGGTCGTCGCTGCTGGCCTTGGACACCTTCAGCTCGGTCTGGGCCGCGCTGCCGGTGACCTCGACCTTCTGCCCGGTCCACACGTTCTTCTTGTAGAACTGCTCGGCCTTCGCCGCGGCGGCGCCGACGAACAGCGCCTTGTAGTCCTCGGCCGTCGGCTGCAGCTTCTGTACGAGCGCGGGGTCCTTCGGCAGCGCCTGCAGCAGCGCCTTCGCGCCGTCGTCACCCTTCGGGTACTGGTCCCCGCCCTGGGTCGCGGCCGCCCCGGCGGTGGTCGCCGGTGCGGCGGGGGAGTCGGCCTCGTCGGCCTTGCAGCCGGCGGCGGTGAGGCCGATCAACGTCACCAACAAAGTCGAAAGCGCCAGGCGCTTCATGCATGCTCCTTGATCGTCGGTTCGTGTGCGCGGACCAACGTACATAGGCGATGCAACGGCCTATTTCAGGAACGCGCTGACCGTCGTCGCGAGCCAGGCCGGGTCGTCGAGCCACGGGGAGTGCCCGCCGGCGGGCTGGACGGCCACCTCGGCGTGCGGGAACAGGCCCGCGTAGTCGGCGGCGCGCTTCGGCGGCAGCGCCACGTCATACTCGCCCGCGATCAGCAGGACCCGCGCCCGCAGGCCGCCGATCGCCGTCCGGGCCGCCGCCGCGTCGACGCCGTCGTAGTACACCTTCGCCGCCTCCTCGTTGCGCAGCCGGTCCTGCTCGGCGGCCTGCGCGCGGGCGACGTCGTCCCACCGCCCGGACCTGAACGGCGCGATCGCCGCCCAGTCGGCGGCGACGGCCTCGCCGGCCCACACCCGCTCGAACGCGGTGAACGCGGTCGGGAACCACGGCTCGGCGTGGCGCAGCCGCGCGACCTCCCGCCGGTCCGCGTCGGCGACCTCCAGGCCCACCACCCGGGGCGACGGGTTCACCAGCACGAGCCGGCCGATCCTGTCGCGGTGGCGGGTGGCGTACAGCACCGCGACGGCCGCACCGGCGGAGTGCGCCAGCAGGTCGATCCGGTCCAGCCCGAGGTGCTCTCGCAGCGCCTCGACGTCGTCGGCGAGCCGGTCGCAGCGGTAGGTTGCCGGGTCGCGCGGCTCCTCCGACGCGCCGGTCCCGCGCAGGTCCAGCCGCACCAGGTCGTGATGCGCGGACAGCCCGCCGAGGTCGCCGAGGTACGACGAGGCCACCATCGGCCCGCCCGGGACGCAGATCAGCGGGCTGCCGGCGCCGCCGCGGTGGTACGCGAGCCGGGTGCCGTCGGCACCGTCGAAGAAGTCCACCGGGCGATGATATGCGTGCCGCTCGATCGAGTTCAGCCCGCGTTTCGCGCCGGACCCGGTGGGGCATGGGCAGGACGTGAGCGGGCGGGAGCGCAGCGGAAGCAGCGGCGTGAGCTGGCAGGAGCGCAGCGGAAGCAGCGGCGTGAGCTGGCAGGAGCGCAGCGGAAGCAGCGGCGTGAGCGGGCAGGGAGCGCAGCGGATGGCTGCGGACCGGGATCGCAGTGCCTGGCTCAGGCCGACGCCGAAGCGCAGCGGCATGAGCCGTCTCGTTCGCGTCATGGCCGCGGCGGTCGCCCTCGTGGTCGGCGCCGGCTGCGCCATCGGCACCGGCGGCGACCAGGAGCAGCGCGGCGCCCCGCTCGGCGGTGTCCTGGGCCGCGCGCCCGACGCCACCCGCGCCGACCAGACCGCGCGCGACGCCATCGCCGACGTCGAGCGGTTCTGGTCCGCCACCTACCCGCGCCTGTCCGGCGGCGTGCCCTTCCGCCCCGTGACCGGCGGCTACCACCCGTACACCCGGCAGGACCCGCCACCGCCGTGCGGGCCCGAACGGTGGCAGTACCAGCCGAACGCCTTCTACTGCTCGGCCGGCGACTTCATCGCCTGGGACGCCGAGACCCTCGTCCCGCAGCTCGACGCCGACTTCGGCCGCCTGCTCGTCGCGGTCGTCTTCGCCCACGAGTACGGCCACGCCGTGCAGACCCGCCTCCAGCAGGGTGGCCAGCCGACGATCGTGCTGGAGCAGCAGGCCGACTGCTACGCCGGCAGCTGGATCGCCGACATCGCCGCCGGGCACTCCTCGAAGTTCGCCGCCGCCACCCCCGCGGAGCTCGACAGCACCGTCGCCGGCATGCTCACGCTCCGCGACGAGCCAGGCGTCCCGGCCCAGGCCGAGCAGGCGCACGGCAACGCCTTCGACCGGGTCCGGGCCCTGCAGGAGGGCGTCGAGCAGGGCGCCGGCCGGTGCGCCGCGTACAACGCCCGCAACCTGCCGGTGACCGAGGTCCCCTTCAGCTCCGAGGAGGAGGCCGCGTCCGGCGGCGACCTGCCCTACGGGCAGGCGGTGTCCGAGCTGTCCGCCGACGCCTCCGCGTACTGGAGCCGCGCCTACCCCCGGCTCACCGGCAAGCCGTGGAAGCAGGTCGAGGTGGTCCCGTTCGACCCCGCCGACCCGCCCGACTGCCCCGGCCAGGACCCGTCGCCGGCCTTCGCCTGCACGAGCCGGGACTTCATCGCCTTCGACGACAAGCAGCTGGGCCCGCAGCTGTACGAGCACATCGGCGACAACGCGATCGGCATGCTCCTGGCCGACCTGTTCGCCCGCGTCGCCCAGGAACGCCGCGGCGCGCCGGCCACCGGTCGCGAGGGCCAGCTGACGGTCGACTGCCTGGCCGGCTCCTGGACCAACGACCTGCTCAACCGCACCGAGGGCCTCCGCCTCTCCCCGGGCGACCTGGACGAGGCCGTCGCCGCCCTGCTGGCCTTCGGCCGCGCGGGCTCCAGCAACGACGCCACCGCCTTCGACCGCATCGCCGCCTTCCGCGACGGCACCCTCGGCGGCCTGCCCAGGTGCGTCTAGGTCCTGTGCCGCCGGCCCGGCCGCGTCGCTTCCGGCCGGCTCGGGAGGAGCGGGGCTTGTCGGCGGTCACCGGGTCCGGGCGTCGTGCGGGGTCGTCAAGGCCGACCAGGACGTGAACCGCAAGGCCAGCGGGTCATCGGCCAATGGCTCCGGGCGTTACGGAGCACGCACTGGAAGACGAATCCCCGCGCTTCGCAGGCGTCACGTCGCCTGCGAATCGGGTCAGGTGGTGGCGGCGGTGGTCCGGATCAGGGTGGCGCAGGTGTCCGGGGCGTCGGAGAACGGGAGGTGGCCGCAGCCCTTGAGGCTGACGTGGCGGGCGTGTGGCAGCACGGCGGCGGCGCGGCGGGACTGGAAGGCGGGGAGGATCGCGTCGCGGGTGCCCCAGGCGACGGTGACCGGGATGGTGTCAAGGGCGCCGGGGCCGGGGAAGCGGTGGCCGGCGAACGCGGACCTGGCGGCGGTGAAGGCGGGGGCCGCCACCAGGGCGTCGACGTCGGCGAGGCACACCGCGGGGTCGAGGCGGGCCGGGTGGCCGAAGAACAGGCCGAACACGGCGATCCTGCCCGCGGCCGTCGACGCGAGGGCGGGCAGCGCGGGGCGGGTGAGGCGGCCGAAGACCCGGGCGCCGGTGACCGAGGCCTGGCACCAGCGGCGGGAGAGCGGGCCCCAGAAGCCGATCGGGGCGAACGCGGTCACCGACCTGGCCACGCCGCGCCGGCCCAGCTCGAGCGCGATCCCACCGCCGAGCGAGCTGCCCGCCACGTGGAACGACGCCGCACCCGGGAACGCGGCGGCGGCGAAGCTGGTCACCGCGTCGGCGAACGAGGCAACGTCGGCGCCGGCGCCCGTGCGGGAGACGCCGAAGGAAACGCCCGCGGTTGGTGGGGAGGCGCCGAAGGAAACGCCCGCGGTCGGTGGGGAGGCGCCGAAGCCCGGCAGGTCCAGCGCCAGCACGTCGAAGTGGGGGCGGAGGGCGGGCAGGACGGGCTCCCACAGCTGCCAGCGGCTGCCGATGCCGTGGAGCAGGACCAGGGGCTCGCCGGTGCCGGACCGGTGGTGCGACAGCGTGGTCACGGGGGTCACCGTACGTTGTTGACAGCCAGCCAACAACAGGGCACGGTGGCTGCCATGCGGATGAGCGGGGAGACCGTCGAGCGGGGGCGGAGGCTGGAGCCTGACGTCCGGCGGGAGCAGATCCTCGCCGTCGCGGTGCGGCTGTTCGGGGAGCGGGCCTACGCGGACGTGTCCACCACGGACATCGCCGAGGCGGCCGGGGTCGCCCGCGGGCTGATCAACCACTACTTCGGCACGAAGAAGGGCCTGTTCGTCGAGGCGGTCCGGGTGCTCGTGACGATCCCCGCGGTCGCCGTGGAGCAGCTGCCGGAGGGCGACCTGGCGACCCGGGTCGACGCCAGCGTCACCTGGTTCCTCGACGTGGTGTCCCGGCACAGCCGGTCGTGGCTCGCGGCCGTCGACGGCGGTGGGGTCGGGCGGGACCCGGACATCGAGCGGGTGCTCCGCGAGGCCGACGACATCGCCGCCGACAGCATCCTGGTGGCGGTCGGGCTCGACGGCCAGGCCGAGCACCGCGACGAGCTGCGGGCGATGGTCCGGGCCTACTGCGGGCTGGCGAAGGCGACCGCCCGCGAGTGGCTGGAGCGCGGCGTGCTCAGCCGGGACCAGGTGCATGTGCTGCTGTCGACCAGCCTCATCACGCTCGTGGAGCAGGTGTTCAGGAAGCTATGACGCGGATTCTGGTCGTCGGCGCCGGGTTCGGCGGGATCGCGGCCGCGCACCTGTTGCGCCGGGCCGGTTTCCGCGATCTGACCATTGTGGACAAGGCGGATGGCGTCGGCGGGGTCTGGCGCGACAACACGTATCCGGGCTGCGCGTGCGACATCCCGGCGCCGCTGTACTCGTACTCGTTCGCGCCGAACCCCGACTGGTCGCAGCGCTTCCCGCCACAGCCGGAGATCCTCGGCTATCTCCGGCGGTGCGTCCGGGACTTCGGCCTGGAGCCGCACCTGCGGCTCGGCACCGAGGTCGTGGCCGCCGCCTGGACCGGCGGGCGGTGGCGGGTGTCCTATCAGGACGGTTCCGGCGACGAGTTCGACGTCCTCATCCCGGCGATGGGGCAGCTGTCGCGGCCGGTGATCCCGGTGCTGCCGGGCGCGGAGGAGTTCGCCGGCCCGGCGATGCACACGGCGCGCTGGGATCCGGGCGTCGACGTGACCGGCAGGCGGGTCGGCGTCATCGGCACGGGGGCCAGCGCGATCCAGCTGGTGCCGGCGATCGCGCCGCACGCCGCGCGGGTCACCGTCTTCCAGCGCACGGCGCCGTGGACGCTGCCGAAGCCGAACCGGCGGTACGGGAGCTGGCGGCGGGCCCTCAACCGCAGGGTCCCGGCGGTGATGCGGGCCGCGCGGGCCGGCACGTGGCTGCTCACCGTCGTGACGGGCAAGGCGGTGACCGGCAACCGGCCGGCGCGCCTCGCGGTCTGGACACTGTCCAGCGCGCAGCGCGTGCTGCAGGCGCGCGGCATCCGGCAGCGGGTCACACCGGACTACGCGATGGGGTGCAAGCGGGTGCTGTTCACCGGCGACTGGTTCCGGACGCTGCGCCGCCCCGACGTCGACCTGGTGACCGCCGACATCGAGCGGCTGACCGCCGGGGGCGTCCGCACGGAGGACGGCGCCGTGCACGAGTGCGACGTCCTGGTGTACGGCACCGGCTTCGCGGCCACCGAGTTCCTCGCACCGGTGCGGATCACCGGGCGGGACGGGCGCGACCTGCGGGAGGAGTGGCGCGGCGGCGCCTACGCGCACCTCGGCATCGCGGTGCCGGGCTTCCCGAACATGTTCCTGATGTACGGGCCGAACACCAACACCGGCAACACGTCGGTGGTGTACTTCCACGAGGCGCAGGCCCGCTACATCGTGCAGGCGGTGCGGATGCTGGCGGGCCGGGGTCCGGTGGAGGTGCGGGCGGAGGTCGCGGGCGCGTTCGACGCCGAGATGCAGCGCCGGCTCGGCGACAGCGTCTGGGTGGGCTGCGACAGCTGGTACCGCACCGGCGGAGGGCGCGTCGTCACCAACTGGCCGGGGATGGCGGCCGAATACGCGGCGCGCACGGCCCACCTGAGCGAAGCGGACTACACAGCGAACTACCCAGAGGACTCCACAGCGGCGCGCTGAGGCGCGCCGAACCGCATCCGGAAGTCGCCGGCGACGAACGACAGCAGCGGCCGGCGGCCGGCGAGGAACCGCAGCGGGCCCTCGGGAGCGATCGTCCACGCGACCCGGGCGGGGCCGTAGCGCGCGGTCGAGCGCACCGGCGTCGTCTCGGCGCGCCCTGCGAGGGCCTGCACGACCCGGAACCCGGCCGGCAGCCGCGGCGGCAGCCCGTCCCCGCGCGGCAGCGCGGCTGACGCGATCGGACCGTCCACTGTGGACACGGTGGCGGGGCCGGACGCCGCGGGGATCGTCAGGTCGGCGAGGTCCTTCGGGATGCCCCAGAGCTCCCGGCCGCCGTCCCGGGACGCGACGCTGTCCACCCAGATGTGCGTGATGGTGACGCGCGGCCGCCAGCCGGCCCGGGTCAGCACGGCCGAGAGCAGCTCCCGGTAGGCCATGTCGCCGCCGGGCCGGTAGTCGACCCACGCGGTGCCGACGAACGCCCGCCTCCCGACGCGCAGCACCCGGACGGCGCCGTCCAGCGCAGGCGGCAGCGCGGGCACGTCCGCCACCGGCACGGCCCACACGGACACGTGCATCCGGCCGTGCAGAGACCACGGCGAAGGTGGATACGACATCGACGGGCTTCCCTCCACGACGGCACTCTACGCCTCTTGACAGCCTGCCAACAAGCGGAGCTTAATCGATCCTCAGGAAACAGCGTTTCGTCCAGCGATACACGTCAGGAGGTAAGCGCTCGATGTTCTCCAAACGGCTGACCGCCCTGTCCGCCCTGCTCATCGCCGCCACGGTGAGCCTGACCGCACCGGCGCGGGCGGCGACAGCTGCCGGCGCATGGACCCAGGTCAGCAACACCGTCGACGTCTCGTGCGCCGGGCTGACCTACCGGCCGTCGGCGGACTGGTTCCTGCCCGCCGGCACCGCCAAGGGCCTGGTCTACCTGCAGCACGGCTTCTCCCGCTCCAACGGCAACCTGGCCGACCTCGCCGAGCACTACGCCGCGGCCGGGTTCGTGGTCTTCGCGCCGACGCTGCCGTCCGCCGACATCTTCGGCTGCACGGTCAGCAACCTTGGCAACAACGCCCCGTTCCTGAACAACGTCGCGACCTGGCTCGGGCAGGCGAACAGTGCAAGCGGCGCGCTCGCCCGCAGCTACGCCGACGCGCTGGGCAAGGCGGGCCGCCCGGCGGGCACCCTGCCGACCTCGTACGTGATCGCGGGCCACTCGGCCGGCGGTGAGGTCGCCGCGTACGTCGCGAACCGGCTGCGCACCACGTTCCCGTCGCAGTTCGCCCGGGTGCGCCTCGTCCAGCTGCTCGACCCGGTGAAGTCGTTCATCGGCTCCAACACGGCCACCGGCCTGAAGGGCCTCAACCTGACCGGCACGCCGGTCCTCGCGATCTCGTCCCCGCCGTACCTCGCCAACTCCAACGCGAACGGGACGGTCGAGCTGACCAACGACGTGCACCGGCCGTTCCTCGGCGTCCGTCTCACCACCGGCTCCCACTGCGACGCGGAGGGCGCGAGCACCGACGGGCTGTGCACCGTGCCCAACGGCGCCTCCCAGTCGGGCAACGTCACGGCGCTGCAGACCTTCGCGGTCGCCTGGGCCGGCGACGCCGTCGCGGGCACGACGACCGCCACGTACTACCCCGGCGGCGCGTACTACCAGTCGCTGCTGACGGGCGGCGTGACCCAGACGCTCAGCGGCGCCTGACCTTCACGGACACAAGGGCCCGCCGTCAAGGCATTGACGGCGGGCCCCACTGTTCCCGTACGCTGGCGCGTGTCGTAAAGGAAACTGTGTTTCACTAGAGGAAACAGAGGTCCGAATGGCTCAACGCTTCAGCCGCCGCGGCGTGCTGCTCGCAGCCGGTGGCACCGCCCTTGCCGGCGCTGCCGGCGCCCTGATCGGCCCGTCCCGGGCGGACGCCGCGTATTCGAACGTCGGCACCTACGGCACCACGGTCAACGGCGACCAGGCCGACGTGTACCACCCCAGCACCTCCTCACCGCACCAGCCGTGGCCGGTCGTCCTGCTGCTGCAGGGCGCGAACGTGGCCCGGTCCTCCTACGCCGGGTTCGCGCGGAAGGTCGCCTCCTACGGCTTCGTGGTCGTCGTCCCCGACCACACCCGGGTCATCTTCGGCGTCCCCGGCCTGTACGCCGACGGCGCCGAGGCGACCTGGACCGTCGCCTGGGCCGCCGCCGAGAACGCCCGCGCCGGCTCGCCGCTCAAGGGTCAGATCGACGCGGGCACGCTGCTGCTCACGGGCCACTCGTTCGGCGGCGCCGCCGGGCTCGGTCTCACCACGGGCCTGTCCACGCCACCGTTCACCGACGTGCCGATCCCGGCGCCGGCGCAACTGCGGGCGGCCGCGTTCTACGGCACCAACAACGCCGCCCCCGGCTCGCCGGTGATCCCGCCGGTCGCCAACACCGTCCCGGTCGCGCTCATCCAGGGCGCCGTGGACGGCATCGGCACCCCCGCCAACGGCCTCGGCACGTACGCGGTCCTGCAGGGCGCGCCGAAGCTGTACGTGAGTGTCGCCGGCGCCAACCACTACGGCATCACCGACGCGCAGAACCCGGCCGGGGCCCGGCCGGACCTGTCGCCGCAGACCCTGAACCAGGCGGCGGGCGTGGAGAACATCGCCCGGTGGGCCGCGCTGTGGCTGCGCGCCCAGCTCGGCGACCCGGTCGGCACCGCCTGGGTCTACGGCATCGGCGACGCCGTCGACGCCGGCGTGGAGACCCAGTTCGTGCGCTGAACACGCCTGCGGGGGCGCCTCACCGCGCCCCCGCAGCTCGCCCGCGCCCCCGCCGCCCCGCAGTCTCGCCCGCGCCCCGCCGCTTCGCTTGCCGGATGGCAACGAACCGTCGCTGAGCAGGGTCGATAGGGTTCACCGATCCGGAGTTGGGACGGTTTCTCGGTGGACATGAGCCTGCACGTGCAAGGCCGCATCGGTGGCGGCGTCGTCATCGTGGTCCGTGGCGATCTCGACTACGGCGCCACGGACCGGTTCAGGCGCTGCGTCGAGCGGACTCTGCAGCCGCCGCCGGGCACGCTGTACCTCGACCTGCGCCTCGTCACGTTCATCGACTCCAGCGGCGTCGGCGCCCTGGTGGCCGCGCACCGGCAGACCGAGCAGACGGGCTCGCGGCTGGTGCTGGAGCACCCGTCGGCGACGCTGCTGCGCACGTTGCGCACCGCCGGGCTGATCAGTCTGTTCGGGCTCCCACCGCAATAGGGACGTCCGCGACGGCGACCGGGCCCGCCGCCTGGACCGGCACCTTCGCGACGGGGCGCATACGGCGCGGCGTCCAGTCCTTGAGCGCGAGCACGCGCCGCTCGACCAGGTGCCACGACAGCGCTGCGGCGCCGAACGCGGCGGCCAGGGACATCGCGATGTAGGGCAGGTACCCCCACCGGTTCCAGCCGAGACCGGCGAAGACCTGCTGGCCGATGAACCCGTAGATGTAGACGCCGTACGAGTAGTCGTTGCGCCGGCCGATCCACCGCAGCCCGGCCGGCAGCCGAACGGACGCCCAGATCAGCGTGTACACCAGGGCCGGGAACCCGATCACGAAGAAGCCGCCGAACAGCAGCGACCCGGCGAGGGCGGCGAGGGCGGCGAACCCGGCGCCGTCGTGGATGACGACCCGGTCGCGGTACAGCTCCATCACCGCGCCGGCGAGGAACAGGAACCCCAGGTACATGAGCCAGTGGAACGACACCTCGCCCAGCAGCGGCAGGTGCACCTGGCCGTAGTGCGGGGTCGGCGGCCCGATCAGCGGGCGGCCCTGGATCTGGTCGGTGACGACGACGCCGTACAGCGCGACGGCGAGGCACACGACCAGCCACCGCCTGCGGTGCAGGACCGCGGTGACGGCGAGCGCCCCGGCCAGCCCGTAGCAGAGCACCTCGTACACCAGCGACCACAACGCACCGTCGAACACGCTGCCGCCGGACTGCCGCCCCCAGGGGGTGGACGCGCCGAGCAGGTCGTGGATGCCGTACTGGCGGACGCCGGCGAACCAGTTGCCGATGACGTACTGCAGCGGCCCCTTCGGCCCGGACCAGAACCCTTTGAGCGTCCCCCATTCATGCAACGCGACGAGCGGCGCGACCACGAACGCCGTCACGAGTAGGCACACCCACAGCGCCGGCAGGATGCGCAGCATCCGGTGCCACACGAACCGGCCGATCGTCGTGCGCGCCGCGCTGCGCGTGATGAGCAGCCCCGACAGCACGAAGAAGCCGAACACCGCGAGGGTGCCGGTGTTGGTCTGTCCAAGGAACAGCGACTCGCCGAGGTCCTCCCAGCCGAAGCCGAGCGACGTGCCGTGCGTGAACACGACGACGATCGCCAGGCCCAGCCGGATCGCGCCGATCCCGTTGTCCCGTCCCGCATACAACTGCTCGAGCGTCGCGGGCCTGCGCCCGTGCCGCGGCCGAACTCGCGTCAACACATACCTCTCCCTCGCGCAGGCGCGACGGGTCGGGACGCGGGCCGGGCGGACCAGCGTCAGACCTCGAGACAATCGCGGATTTCACGGGGGGAGTGGACGCGGGCTCCGCGTCCTCGACGAGGCTATCCCACCGATCTCGGGACGCCGTGTGAATGCGGGGCGGCAGCACGGTGAAGTGTCGACGGGTGAATCCCGGCGTCCGTTCACTCACCCGTTAGGCTGGCCGGCGTGCGCCTGGTGTCGTTGCTGCCGTCCGCGACGGAGATCGTCTACGCGCTGGGGCTCGGCGACGACCTGGTCGGCGTGACGTTCGAGTGCGACGAGCCGCCGGCCGCGCGGACCGGCAAGACAGTGGTCGTCGGCGGGCGCGACACCCGCGGGATGGCGCCGGCGGAGATCGACGCGTATGTGCGGGAGCGGTTCGCCGCGGGCGAGGACCTCTACACGCTGCACGCCGGCGCCCTGGCCGCGCTCGACCCGGAGCTGATCCTGACGCAGGACCTGTGCCGGGTGTGCGCGCTGCCGTCGGGGCACGTGTCCGACGCCCTGGAGCACCTCGGCTGCCGCGCCGACGTGCTGTCGCTGGACCCGCACTCGCTGACGGAGGTGCTCGGCACGATCGAGGCGGTCGGCGCCCGCGCCGGGGTGCCGGACCGGGCGGACCGGCTGGTCGCGGACCTGCGGGCGCGGCTGGACGCGGTCGCCGCGGCGGTCGCCGGACGTCCCCGGCCGCGGGTGCTGGTCGTGGAGTGGGTCGACCCGCCGTTCACCGCCGGCCACTGGGTGCCGGACCTGGTCACCGCCGCCGGTGGGGAGCCGGTCGCGGCGCATCCCGGCGCGCGGTCACAGGCGACGACCTGGGACGCGCTGACCGCGGTGGGGCCGGACGTGGTCGTGGTGTCGCCGTGCGGGTTCCATCTCGACGGCGCCGCCGAACAGGCCCGGCTCGTCGCGCCGCGCTTTCCGGACGCCGCGGTGTGGGCGATCGACGCCGACGGCATCGTGGTGCGGCCCGGCCCGCGGCTCGTCGACGGGGTGGAGGCGCTCGCCGCGCTGCTGCACCCGGACGCCTGCCCTCAGCAATGGCGACGGGCCCGCGCCACGCCCATCGTGTGAGCGTCGCACGGGCCCGTCATGCAAGCGGTCACCGGCAGGTGCGCGGCTTCCGAAGCAGGATCGAGAAGGTCAGAGACCGCGAACGTTGTCCGCCTGCGGGCCCTTCTGGCCCTGGGTCACGTCGTATTCGACCTTCTGGCCCTCGGTGAGCTCGCGGTAGCCGCTGCTCGCGATGGCCGAGTAGTGCACGAAGACGTCCGCGCCGCCGTCGTCCTGCTGGATGAAGCCGAAGCCCTTTTCGGAGTTGAACCACTTCACGGTACCGCTAGCCACACGTTCCTCCTGAAACAGACGAGTCCTACCGGCCATCGTTGCCGGCAGTGAAGACCTCGCCGGGACCTACGGTACTGCCAGTTCCCCCGCAGGGACAGCCGGGCAACCACGCTGGTCACCCGAATCCCCTGGTGGTATGAGCCACAAAACGGGCTATTCGCCGCATTTCTGGGTCACCTGGTAGCCCATTAGGGTGAACTTCTATGAGCGCGATCACCCATTTGGACCTCACAGGCTTCCAGCAAATGGACCAGTACGCCTGGCAGCACGAGCAGGGTCCGGTGATGACGCTGCACTTCTTCAACCTGCGCCCCGACCTGCCGGCCCCGCTGCACGACCCGGCCGCGCTGTTCGCCGGCACGGCCCGTCGGACCGCGGCGGCCGGCGGCGGGCTCATCGACGCGGCCGTCGAGCCGGTCGACGGCCTGCCCGCCCTGCGGCAGGTGGTGAAGATCCGCCACCCCCAGGGCCACGGCCTGGTGTTCCTCGGCTCCTACACGATCCCGCGGGCCACCTGCAGCACCGTGCTGAAGGTGCAGGCGACGGAGTCCGGCACGACCGGCGTCCGGGAGGCACTCGTCTTCACGAAGCTCGGCCCCGACGGGATGAACAAGCCGTCGCCGTTCGCCCCGGACGCCACCGGCGGCCTGCCCACCCTCCACGCCGACGACGAGCAGTACGACGCCGAGTTCCCGCACCACCCGCTGACCGCGACCCGGGCGATGCTGCGCCGGCTGCTGCCGAGCATCCGCCTCGACGAACGCTTCAAGGCCCTTCCCCCGTTCTGACGCGTGTTCCGTACGATCCCTCCCATGTCGACCACGGCCTCCGGGTGTCTCTTCGGTCTCGCGTACGGCGACGCCCTCGGCAAACCGACCGAGTTCATGACGGTCGACGCGATCGTCGCGCGCTACGGTCCCGGGGGACCCCGCGACCTGGAGGGCGACCCGGCGCTCGTCACCGACGACACGCAGATGACGCTCGCGGTCGGCTGGGCGCTGCTGGACGCTCCCGCCGCCACCGCCGCCGCGCTGGAGCCGCCGCTGCGGGCCCGCTTCGTGGAGTGGGCGCACAGCCCCGACAACGACCGCGCGCCCGGCATGACGTGCCTGCGGGCGTGCGGCGGGCTCGCCCGCGGCGTGCCGTGGACCGAGGCGACCGTCGCCGGCTCCAAGGGCTGCGGCGCCAACATGCGCGTCGCGCCCGTCGGACTCGTCCCCACCTACGACCTGGACACCCTCGCGGGCGTCGCCCAGCTGCAGGCCGCGATGACCCACGGCCATCCGACGGCCCTCGCCGCCAGCGAGCTCACCGCGCTCGCCGTCCGCCTGCTCCGCGACGGAGCCGCCGTCGCGGAGCTGCCCGCCGCGCTGCGCGACCGGTGCGAGTCGCAGCGGACCACCTACCGGTCGGACTGGCTCGGCACCCTCTGGCAGCAGCCGTCGGTGAGCTCGCCGGAGCAGTTCATCAGCCGCGGCTGGGACGAGTGCCTCGACGTGCTCGACCGCCTCGACGACGCCCTGGCGGGCCCTGACGACGGCGGCGACCCGTGCGCGGCCACCGGGGCGGGCTGGATCGCCGAAGAGGCCCTGGCCACCGGCCTGCTGTGCGCGATCCGCCATGCGGACGACCCGGTGACCGCCCTCGCCCGCGCCGCCACCACCTCCGGCGACTCGGACTCGATCGCCTGCCTCGCCGGCGCCTTCCTGGGCGCGTCGCTGGGCATGACGGCGTGGCCGCTGCCGTGGCTGTCCCGCATCGAATACGCCACCGGCCTCGCCGCCCTCGGCCGGGTCTGGGACTGACCCACCGGCTCCGGCTACCGGATGTGTTCCCGCAGCTGTGCGCGGGTGATGGCGGCGACGTCCGGGACGCCGGTGAGGGCCATCGTCAGGTCCAGCTCGGCGACGACGTTCTCCGCGACCTGCCGTACGCCGTCCGCACCGGCGATCGCGAGACCGTAGATGTGCGGCCGCCCGAGCAGGCACGCGTCGGCGCCGAGGGCGAGCGCGACGAACACGTCCGCGCCGGAGCGGATGCCGCTGTCGAACAGGACGGTCGCGTCGGGGCCGACGGCGTCGCGGACGGTGACCAGCGCGTCGAGGGCGGCGACCGTGTGGTCGACCTGCCGGCCGCCGTGGTTGGACACGATGATGCCGTCGACCCCGGCCGCGACCGCGGTCCTGGCGTCGTCGGGGTGCAGGATGCCCTTGAGCAGGATCGGCAGCTTCGTGCGGCGGCGCAGCGTCTCCACGTGCCGCCAGCTCAGGCCCGGGTTGGAGTAGATGTCGAGGAAGGTCTCGACGGCGGCCCGCGGCTCCCTGGAGCGCAGATTGGCGACCGTGCCGCCGGGGTGGTTGCGCGCCATCGACCACAGCGTCCGCAGCGCGCCGAGCGTGACCTGCGGCTTGGCGGCGGGGGCGGTCATGCGCTCGCGGACGATCTCCATGAAGCGCGGGTCCGAGGTGTACTGGGCGATCCCCAGCCCTCGCGCGAACGGCAGCGAGCCCAGGTTGAGGTCCTGCGGCCGCCAGCCGAGCAACGTGGTGTCGAGCGTGACGACGAGCGCGCGGGCGCCGCAGTCCTCCGCGCGGCCGATCATCGAGTCGACGAGCCGCTCGTCCGTCGACCAGTACAGCTGATGCCAGAACGGGGTGTCGCCCATGCCGGCCGCGGTGCGCTCCATCGGGTCGCAGCCCTGGCTGGAGAAGACGTACGGCACGCCCGCCGCGGCCGCGCCCTCGGCGATGCGGACGTCGCTGCCGGGCGTCACGAGCGCGCCCGCGCCGACCGGGGCGAGCAGCAGCGGCGCGCGCAGCGGCGTGCCGGCCACCGTGGTGGTCAGGTCCCGCGCGGTGGCGCCGTGCAGCATCCGCGGCACGATCCGCCACCGCTCGAACGCGGCCCGGTTGTGCCGCATGGTGGCGCCACCGCCCGCGCCGCCCGCCACGTACGCCCACGCCTTCCGCGACATCGCCCGGCGCGCCCGCCGCTCCAGCTCGTCGGCGTCGGTCGGCACGTCCGGCGCGCGCCCGAGCACGCCGGCACGGTAGATGGCGTTCTGCCTGAGCCGGCCCGGGCCGGTGGTGCTGGTCATGGTCGCCAATCTTCCTCGACGCGCGGCGGCCGGCAAGGGGCTACGGTCGGGGCGTGACGAAGCACCGGCCCGCCGCGCGGGTCATCTGCCTGGACGCCGCCGACCGGGTGCTGCTGCTGCGGTGGCGGGACCCTTCCGACGGCAGGTGGCTGTGGGAGCCGCCCGGCGGTGGCATCGACCCCGGCGAGACCCCGTTCGAGGCGGCGCGGCGGGAGCTGGCCGAGGAGACGGGGCTCGACGCGGGGCTCGTGCGGGAGCGCTGGGTGCCGGTGTCCCGCGACTCGTGGTGGAAGGGCACGCGGTACGTCGGGACCGAGCAGTTCTTCCTCGCCCGGTTCGACGCCGAGCGGCCGCCGCTGGTCCGGACCGGTCTGCTGCCCCACGAGCAGGTGACGCTCGACTCGCACGCGTGGGTGCTCTGGTCGGACCTGGCGTCGCTGCCGGACGAGCTCCAGCCGCCGCAGCTGCTGGAGGTCCTGGCGGCCCTGGCCCCGGACGGCCCGTGGTCGGCGCCCCGGTCGTGACACGGCCCTGACCCGGCCGGCGCCCGGGCGCTGACCGGGTCGCAACCTGAGCGCAATGTGTGGCAGGCATCATGGGTTGCTTCCGGCCGAGAGGGATGTCGTGCTGCTGTCTGTCGCCGCCGCGGTGGTCACCGCGCCGTTCGTGTGGTTCGTCGGGTCCGTCGCCGGGGTCGCTACGGTGACGGCGCTGCGGGAGCTGCGGGTCGAGCGGCAGGTCCGCCGGATCCGGCGGGGGCGCGCGGGATCACCATGGGAGTCCCCGTCTCCGGGTCGGGCATGACGCGGCAGGCCAGGCCGAAGACCGCTGCGACGACCGGCGCCGTCACCACCTGAGCCGGTGACCCCTCGGCGACGACCCGGCCGGCACGCATGGCGACCAGGTGCGTCGCGTAGCGGGCCGAGAGGTGCCGGTCGTGCAGCACCGCGACGAGGGTGCGGCCGCGGTCCCGGTGCAGCCGGGCGCACAGCTCGAGGACCTCGATCTGGTGGGTGACGTCGAGGCACGTGGTCGGCTCGTCGAGCAGCAGCATCGGCGTGTCCTGCGCCAGCGCGGTCGCGATCCACACCCGCTGCCGCTGGCCGCCGGACAGCTCGTCGACCGGGGTCGACGCCAGGGCGGTCGTGCCGGTCGCGTCCATCGCGTCGCGGACCGCGTGCCGGTCGGCGGCGGTCCAGGGGGCGAGGGGGCCCTGGTGCGGGTAGCGCCCGTGGGCCACGAGGTCGGCGACGGTGATGCCGGCCGGGGCGGTCGCCGACTGTGACAGCAGCCCGAGGGTCCGGGCGACCTCGCGGGTCGGCCGGGTGCGGATGTCGTGCCCGTCGAGCAGCACCGCGCCGGTCCTGGGGCGCAGCGTCCTGGCCAGGGCCCGCAGCAGCGTCGACTTGCCGCAGGCGTTGGGCCCGACGATCACCGTGAACGAGTGGTCGGGGACGCGCACCGTCAGCCCCTCGGCGATGGTGCGGGCGTCGTAGCCGAGGGTCACGGCCTCGGCAGCCAGCCGGTCAGGCACGGCAGCCTCCTGCGGTCAGAGCTGTCGACATGTCGCGGGCACCGGGGCCGGGCGCCGGGGCGCCGGCAGCGAGCCGGTCAGGCACGGTCGCCCCTCGGGTCAAGGCTCCCAGGAACGCGGGCGCCGCGGCCGGGCGCCGGGCGTCGACGTTGGGCAGGTCAGGCACGTCGGGGCTGCCGAGCGGCGGCGGCGTCCTGGACGCGGTCCGCGCCGCGGACCTGCCGCCGGGCACCCCGTACGCGTGGGTGGCGGGCGAGTCCGGCGTCGTGCGGTCCGTGCGCCGGCACCTGGTCCACGAGCGCGGCATCGACCGCCGCCGGGTCATGTTCACCGGGTACTGGCGCCGCGGCGCCACCGAGGACGACCTCATCGCCGAGGCCGCCTGAGCGCCCCGGCGGCCCGTTTGCACGCGAACGGTCCCGGCCAGTTGCGGCCGGGACCGTGCGGATCGTTCGGGGCGTCTACTTCAGCGGGTCGGCGCCCGGCGTGCCACCGGGGGTGCCGCGCGGGGCCTTGGGCTTCGCGGCGGCGCCGTTCGAGGCGGTCCGGGCCGACGGCGTCGTGGCGGTGGTGGAGGAGGTGGACGACGCGGCGGACGACATCGCGGGTGAGGTGGCGGACGACATCGCGGGCGACGCCGCGGGTGGCGTGATCGAGGCGGTGGGCGGCGACGAGGCGAGCTTCTTCGCCGTCTCCTGCGCCTGCGCGAAGGTCGGGTTGGCACGCAGCTGCCGGGCGCCCTCGACGATCTGCTCGTACTTGCCGCGGCCGGCACGGGTGCCCAGCACGTAACCGGTGGCGAGCCCGGCGGCCAATGTCAGCAGTCTCATCTGGTCTCCCTCAACGGTACGGGTGCTCGACTCCCCGGCCTTGTGCCCGCCCCGGCACGAGGTCAAACGCCCCGTGACGTTCCCCCGCCGTGGGTGACGCCGGAGAAGGCACGGATTCGTGATCGTGCAGGGAGACGATGTTCGGCTGCGCGAGCGGAGGCCGGTCCATGGGTACACCCGTCCGCGCGGGCGCCGTCGCGCTCTGCCTGCTGCTGGGCGTCGCCAGCGGCTGCACGTCCGACGCCCCGGCGAAGCCACCGCCCAAGAACGCGGCGCCGGGCGTCACCGACCCGACCGACTTCGGTCACGGCCCGATCGACCCGTCGGCGAGCGGCGACGCCAAGGTCGCCGTCACCACGATCGCGCGGCACCTCGACGTCCCGTGGGGCCTGACGTTCCTGCCCGACGGCAGCGCCCTCGTCACCGAGCGGCGGACGCTGCGGATCCTGCGGATCGGCCCGGGCCGGGCGGCCGACGGCTCGCTGACCGTCACGCCGGTGACGAAGATCAGCGAGGCGGTGTCGGACAACGAGGGCGGGCTGCTCGGGATCGCCGCGTCGCCGCGGTTCGCCGTCGACCAGACGGTCTACATCTACTACACCACCGCCGTCGACAACCGGGTCGCCAGGCTGAAGTTCGGCGAGCGGCCGAAGCCGATCGTCACCGGCATCCCGCGCGGCGGCATCCACAACGGCGGCCGGCTCGAGTTCGGCCCCGACGGGTACCTGTACGCGACCACCGGGGAGGCGTCGAGGACCGAGGCGGCGCAGCAGCTCGACAACCTCGGCGGGAAGATCCTGCGGATGACGACCGACGGCAAGCCACCGCCCGGCAACCCGTTCCGCGGCTCGCTCGTCTGGTCCTACGGCCACCGCAACCCGGAGGGCCTGGACTGGGCCGCCGACGGCACGATGTACGAGACCGAGATCGGCGAGGCCGTCTGGGACGAGCTGAACATCATCGTGCCCGGCGGCAACTACGGCTGGCCGAAAGTGGAGGGCATCGGCACCGACCCGAAGTACATCAACCCGGTCGTGACGTGGCACCCGGAGGTCGGGGTCAGCGCCGACGTGGCCGTGGTCGGCGGCACCGCCGTCGTCACCTGCCTGCGGGGGCAGCGCGTGTACCTCGTCGGCCTCGACCGCACCCTGCAGAAGGAGGCCGGCAGCCGGCCGACCGAGGGCGGCGGGCCTGACGCGCCGAGCATCCGGTGGCGGCCCAGCGGCGGGGTGCCGAACAAGCCGGTGGAGGCCCTCGCCACGACGTACGGACGCCTGCGCACCTCCGTCAGGGCGCCCGACGGCAGCGTCTGGATGACCACGTCCAACCGCGACGGCCGCCTCGACCGCGGACCCTCCACCGACGACGACCGCATCCTCCGCCTGACCCTGCACCCCCTCGTCTCGCCGGGCCCACGGTGAACGTCGGTGGCCTGGCGAAGCTGCGACACGTGGTGCGGCACCGGCCGCGACGCGTCGCGGCAGGCTTCCTGCTCTGCGCCGTCCTGCTCAGCGTGCTGCTGGTCGTGCAGACGCGGAACACCGAGACCCATGGACGGCGGTGCGCGGCGGCCGGCGCGGTCTCGATGCCACGACGCGCGGTCAACGACGCCGAACTGTCCCAGCGGCAGCTGCGCTGCGCCGACCTCGAGCGGTCCACTGTGGACGGGTTCGTCCGCGAGGCGAACCTCAGCGGCAGCAACCTGCACGAGGCGAACCTGCGGACGGTGTCGATGGAGAACGTCGACCTGACCGGCGCGGACCTCACCGGCGCCGACGTCCGCGACGCCACTCTCACCGGCGTCGAGCTGGGCCGCGCCGACCTGCGCCGCACCACCTGGAACGGCAGCACGTTCGCCGACACCGGCCTGCGCGGCGCCGTGCTGCGCGACGCGCACCTGCGGCAGACCGAGTTCCGCCGGTCCGACTTCGGCGGCGCGGACGTCCGGGGCGCGGACCTGTCCGGCGCCCTCCTGGCCGACACGGACCTGCGCGGCGCCCGCCTCGACGACGCCGACCTCGACGACGTCACGTGGGTGAACGTGGTCTGCCCCGACGGCACGAAGTCCGGCGGCGACCGGCGCGAGTCCTGCGCCGGCCACCTCACCCCGAAGTGACGAGAGGCCGTCAGGCCGTCGGGGCGTGCGCGTCGACCTGCCAGCACGCGGCGGTGAAGCGGACCTCGCGGCCGGCCCGCTCCCGCGCCGCCGCGACCATCGGCCCGGCGATGTCGACGCCGACGCAGCGGCCGCTCCGGGCCGACCTTCCGGGCGGCGGCGACGGTCGTGCCGCCGGTGCCGCAGCCGACGTCGAGCACGCTGCCGCCGCGGACCGCCGCGACCAGCAGGTCCTCGAACGGCCGGAACACCTCGTCCCAGCATCGCCTGCGCCGCCGAGGCCGGCAAGCTCGCCACCGGCACCCACCCACGGCCGGGCCGGTGAGGCCTCCAGGGTCTTGCATTGTCACAATGTATAGGTCAGTGTGTGCGGGTGATCCGATTCGTCTGGGCACATCTTCGGGGGCGGGCGGGGCGGGCGGTGGCACTCCTCGTCGGGGTGCTCACCGCCACCACCGGCTTCACCGTGCTGACCGGCGCCACCGCCACCGCGCGGCTGGAGGTCACCGGCACCGTGGACGCCAACGTGCGGGCCGCGTACGACATCCTCGTCAGGCCGAAGGGCAGCCGGCTGCCGCTCGAAGGCGACCGCGCGCTGCTGCGGCCCAACGCGGTGTCCGGCATCTACGGCGGGCTCACCATGGACGACTGGGCGAAGGTCCGGTCGGTGCCCGGCATCGACGTCGCCGCGCCGATCGCGATGGCCGGGTCGCTCAACGCCGCCGTCGTCGCGCCGGTCGACCTCACCGACCTCGTCGACCCCGAGCTGGACCGGCAGGTCATCCGGGTCGACCGCACGCTGCTGGCGGACCGCGGGCTCAGCCGTACACCGGCGACCCCGGCCTGGGTGTACGTCACCACGCACGACGTCTCGTGGCCGCGGCTCGGCCGCAACGAGGAGCTGCTGCAGTTCTCGGGCGGCCAGACGATGCCGTGGCAGCAGCTGTGCCACGGCACCCCGGGCCTGCTCGAGGAGGGCCGGCAGGTGTGCCCGTTCGTCGAGCAGGGCCAGGTCACCGACGCCACCAACCAGGACGTCTTCGCGTTCCGGCGGCGCCCCGACGGCCGGTTCGAGACGCTGTACGACACCGAGCCGCAGCAGCGGCTCAGCATCTCCCTCACGTGGCACGAGCCGATGCTCGTCGCGGCCGTCGACCCCGACGCCGAGGACCGGCTCGTCGGGCTGCGCGCCGCCACGCAGGGCACGTTCCTCGCCAACACGCCGGCGCAGGCGACCGCCATTCCCGGCACCTCCGAGCAGCGCATGATCGTGCCCGTGCTGGCGTCGTCGCGCCGGTACGCCGACCCCACCACCGCCGTCAGCATCTCGCACGCACCGCTGCCCGCCGTGCCCGCCGGGACGTCGCAGGCGATGCTGGCCGCGCTCACCGCCGCACCCGCGACCCACGTGCGCGACGACGTGCTGGACGCCGACGCCGCCTACCAGCACACCGTCGGCACCGGCCTCGGCCGCGGCCTCCTCTACAGCCATGAGTGGCTCCTGCAGATCGGCGGCGTCTCCTACGCGCAGGCCCCGGACGGCAGCCTCACCGCCGTCCCCGTGCCCGACAACGCGGCCGCGTACGTCCTGCCGTACTCCTCAGGCTTCCCCGCGCCGTGGCAGCTCGACGACACCTCGTTCCGCACGGTGAAGAACGTGTCGGTGCGCACGAACGGCGAGATGACGACGGCCGACTTCGGCGTCGTCGGCACGTTCGACCCGGCCCGGCTCACCACGTTCAACCCGCTCAGCCGCGTGCCGATGGAGACCTACGAACCGCCCCTGGTCGTCGGCGCCGACCAGGCCACCCGCGACCTGCTCGGCGACCACCCGCTCGCCCCCGGCGGCAACCCGGGCGGGTACCTGTCGTCACCACCGATGCTGCTGACCAGCATCGCGGCGCTGCCGGACATCCTCACCGACACCATCGGCACCGACAAGGCCGCGCCGCTGAGCGCCATCCGGGTCCGCGTGGCGGGCGTGCACGGCTTCTCCGCCACCTCCCGGGAGCGGGTCCGCGTCGTCGCGGAGGAGATCTCCGCCCGCACCGGCCTGGACGTCGACATCACGTACGGCTCCTCGCCCTCCCCGCAGACCGTCACTCTCGCCGCCGGCAAGTACCAGCGGCCCGAGCTGCGCGTCACCGAGCACTGGGTGAAGAAGGGCGTCGCGGCGAGCATCATCACCGCCATCGACCGCAAGAGCGCCCTCCTGTTCGTCCTCGTCCTGGTGGTCTGCGCGCTCTTCCTCGCCAACGCCGTCGCCGCCGGCGTCCGCGACCGGCGCGCCGAGCTCGCCACCCTGGCCGCGCTCGGCTGGCCCGCCCACCGGATCTTCGCCGCGGTCCTCGGCGAGGTCTTCGTCATCGGGACGGTCGCGGGCCTCGGCGCACTCGCCCTCGCCGGCCCGCTCGGCGGGCTGCTGGACGTCCGCACCAGCTGGACGCAGGCCCTGCTGGCGCTGCCGACCGCCGTCGGGCTGTCCCTGCTCGCCGGCCTGCTGCCGGCCCTCGGCGCCGCCCGCGGCCGCCCCGCCGCCGGCCTGCGCCCCGCCGTCACCCGCCCGCGCCGCGCCGGCCGCCCCCGCGGCCCGGTCACCATGGGGCTGCTCAACCTGGTCCGCGTCCCCGGCCGCACCGCCCTCGCCGGCGGCGCCCTCGCCATCGGCATCACCGCCGCCACCGTCCTCGGCGCCATCACCTTCGCCTTCCACGGCGCGATCGTCGGCACCCTCCTCGGCGACGCGGTCTCCCTGCGCGTCAGGACCGTCGACACGATCGCGGTCGCGGCGACGATCCTGCTCGGCGTCCTGGCCGTCGCCGACGTCCTCTACCTGAACATCCGCGACCGCGCCGCCGAGCTCGCCACCCTCCGCGCCACCGGCTGGACCCCGGCCGCCCTCGCCCGCCTCGTCGCCGCCGAGGGCCTCGGCATCGGCCTCCTCGGCGGCCTCGCGGGCGCCGCCGTGGGCGTGACCGCCGCCGCCTGGCTCGTCGGCGAACTGAGCCCCGCCCTGCTCACGACCGCCGGCTCGGCCGTCGCCGCCGGCGCCCTGCTGGCCACCTGCGCGGCCCTGATCCCCGCCGCCCTCCTGCAGCGCCTCCCGACCGCCGCCCTCCTCGCCGAGGAGTCCTGACTCCCACCCCCGCCGACCGCGCCACGCCGCGAGGTGGGCGACGACCCAGGCGCCGGCGGACGTGATCCGGTCGCCTGCCTCCACGATGTACGGCGGCCGGCCGCCGGGGCAATGCCGATCAGCAGCAGGTCCTGGTGTGCCGCGGTGCCGGGGAAGCAGACGTTTGTCGAAATCGGCGGCACGGGTGACGATGAGCCGCTCATCCTTGACCTGCGTGAGGTGACTGCGTGACCACGACGGACCTGCCGCCGCCGACCGACCCGGCGACCACTGGGCACGACGGGCTGCCGGATGTGCTCGTCACCCCGCCGTGGTCCCGCCGCCGCGAGCCGGTCGTGGTGCCCGGCCTGACCCGCTCCGCGCCGCTGGCGTCCGACGGCACGCCGGGAGCCGACGCGCTGCACGCCGTGCCGGACCTCGTCGCGTTGTCGCGGGAGATGGTCACCGAGACGACGCTGCGGCTGCTGCCGTTCACCGGCCCGGAGCTGGCTGACCTGATGATGGAACTGCGGGTGAAGTCCCGGTCGGCGTGGACCCGCGACCTCGCGCGGCAGTGGCTGTCCCGCCACCCGGCCGCCGCCGCCCGCGATCTCGTGCCGCCGGCCCTGGAGGAGCCCGGCCCGCGCCGCGAACTCGCCGAGCACGCACTGCTGGCGCTCGCCACGGACGGTCACCGAGATCTGGTGCTCACCGCCGCCGGCACCTACGGTTCGGCGGCCGGCGCCGCGATCCGGGCTTTGCTTGACACGGACCCGCTCGAGCTGCTGCCCTCGACGTTGCCGAAGATCCCGCGCTGGGTCGGCGTGCCGACGCTGCCGACGATCCGGCTGCGGGACGGCGTGCGGACCCTGCCGGTCGAGTCGGCGCGGCACGTGGTCACCATGCTCTCGCTGTCCCAGCCCGCCCTGCCGTACGCGGGTCTGGAGATCGTGAAGGACGTCTGCGACCCCGTCTCGCTGGCGACCTTCGGCCGGGCCCTCCTGCTGCGTTGGGTCGACGCCGACTGTCCGTCGGTCGGCCGATGGGCGCTCGACATGCAGGGCCTCATCGGCGACGACGAGACGGCCCGCAGGCTCGGTCCGCTGATCCGCTCGTGGCCCGGTCACGGCGACCACACCCGGGCCGCGCGCGGCCTCGACGTGCTCACCGCGATCGGCACCGACGTGGCGCTCATGCACATCCAGGGTGTCGCCGACAAAGCCTCCAAGAGAAGGACGTGCGGACCGTGGCGGCCGACCAGATCCGCCGCCTCGAGCGCGCCATGGCCGACCAGCGCCGGTGGAGCAGTGCGGAGTTCCACCGGCACCTGGTGGGTCATCCGCTGCTGTGGCACGTCGCGCGCCGGCTGCTCTGGGTGACGTCCGAGGGCCCCGACGGTGGCGAGGCGTGCTTCCGGTCGAGTTGTTCGGGCCGAGCTCCCAGAGCTGGTTCGGGGTCATGTTGCAGGTGAAAGGTGGAGTTTGGAGCCGTTGGTGGTGCCGTAGCCGATGACGTCCAGGCACATGCCCCCGACGCGGATGGTGCCGTCGCCGATGACGGCCCAGATCTGTGAGTTCGGGCCGCCGGTGCAGTCCCAGGACTGGATCGGGTTGCCGTTCGCGCCCACGCCCTGGTTGTTGTCGAGGCACTTGCCGGGGCGGCGGTAGAAGCGGCGCCGGTGCCATCGGCGAAGCAGAGCACGGCGCTGCCGTTGCCGTCGCACCAGTCGACGCCCGTGGCCGTGAGCGCCAGCGGCCGCTGATACTTGGCGGTGTCGGGCTCCTTGCGGGGCACCCCGTCGTCGTACTCCTCCATCATCCACTGCCCCGTCATGAGCGGGTCGATCGCCGTCTTGATGTCGACGAACGGGTCGAGCGCCCGTTCCCAGACCCGCGCGTCGCCGATGTCGCCCTGGAAGCTCGGCTGGCGGACGCCGTTCCACCTGCCGCCGCCGATGGTCAGCGCGCCGGTGGCGTTCCAGTTCGTCGTACGGCCGAGCTGGCCGACCACCACGCCGTTGACGTACAGCTTCGCGGTCTTCAAAGGGCGAGGCGAAGAAGTGGGAGAAGAAGACCGGCAGCTTCGTCATGGGGTGGGCCTGCGCGCTCAGCGGGATCTGCGAGATCTTCGACGCGTGCGCCGGCAGTGGCGCCGCCTACGACTGCGGTGTCGCACTCGGCGAGATGCTGGGCGAGCTGCTGATCTCAGCGCTGTCCGGCGGTGCCGGTGGGGCCGCGGCCCGCGGCGCGGCGGTGGCCCGAAGACTCGCCGAGAAGTTCCACCTCAAGATCCCCGGCATCGACACCAAACCTTCGCACGACTCCAACGGCAACGGGTCGTCGGACGGCGGTGACGGCAAGGGCGACGGCAGCGACTCGGGCGACTCCGGAAACAGTTCGGGCGACGGCTCGGATGCCGGTGACGGCTCGGATGCCGGCGACGGTTCCGACGCGGGAGACGGCTCCAACGCGGGCGACGGGACCGACACCGGCGAAGGCCCGGGCAGCGGCGACGGCGGTGGCGGCCAGCCGCAGGGGAAGGGGCCGGGCCGGCCGCACCGGGTGGAGCAGTCGACGCAGGCACAGGTCGACCGGTTCAACCCCTCCGGGAGCCGCACCAACTGCGGCCGGGTCGCGGTCGCGGTCGACCGCACGCGAGCCGGGCGGCCGTCGCACGCTCGATCCGGCGTGGGGTGCGAACCAGTCGCACCCCACGCCGCTTGCTCGGCGGCCCGGTGCCCGACCCACGCAGACGTGGCTGATCTGGCGGAGGCCGATCCGGTGCCTTCGCCACCGCGGCCCCGGAAACGGAAGGGACCCGCGACCACCACCGGGGCGGTCGCGGGTCCCTGTAGGGCAGGTGTCAGGAGGTCACGAGACGAACCACTCCTGGGCGCGGCCTCCGTTGCAGTCCCAGATCCACAGCTGGGTCCCGTTGGCCGTGTTCTGGTTCGGCAGGTCCAGGCAGCGGCCCGAGACCGGGTTGCGGATGGAGTTGTTGGGGCCGAGCTCCCAGATCTGGTTGGTAGTCATGTTGCAGGTGTAGAGATGGATCTTCGAGCCGGCGGCGGTGCCGTAGCCGATGATGTCCAGGCACATGCCCCTGATCCGGATGGTGCCGTCCCCCATGACGGCGAAGATCTGCGAGTGCGCGCCGCCGTTGCAGTCCCAGGAGCTGATCAGGTTGCCGTTGGCCCCCGTGCCCAGGTAGTTGTCGATGCACTTGCCGGGCACCCCGGAGCGGATCACGCCGATGCCGGTCCACTGCGGCGTCCAGCTCTGGGCGGCGCTGCCGGAGCAGGTCCACACCTGGAGCTTGGTCTCGTTGGCGGTGCTGGAGTTCGGGACGTCCAGGCACAGGTTCGAGTTGGGGTTGCGCAGCGAGTTGAACGGGCCGACCTCCCACTGCTGCGCGGCCAGGCCGTGGCACGTCCACAGGTGCACGTACGTGCCCGGTGTCGTGCCGGCGTTGTTGACGTCGAGGCACTTGCCCGCGATGCGGATGGTGCCGTCGCCGGGCATCGTCCACAGCTGCGAGTCGGAGCCGCCGTTGCAGCCGAACGACTGGATGCGGTTGCCGTCGGTGCTGTAGCCGTACGGGTTGTCCATGCACTTGCCGGTGATGCCCGAGCGGAACATCATCAGCGTGTTGTTCGGCACGGCGCCGTTGGTGGAGTGCATGGCGCCGGTGTGCACCCGGACCTCGTCGACGTCGCCGGCGAAGAACTCGGCGGCCGCGCCGGCCTGAAGGGTCCGGCCGACGTTGAACGTGCCGGCGGCGTTCCAGTTCGCCGTGTAGTACGTCTCGCCCTGCAGTTGATCGTTGACGTAGAACCGGATCTTCCCGGCCGGTGCGTCGTAGACGGCCTCCAGGAACGTGAAGGTGTTGAGCACCGGCGCGGCGGTCGAGTTCACCTTGTAGATCGCGGGTGCGTCGGCGTCGCTGCCCGCCGCCACGAACGACCAGCGGTTGACGGTCTTGTCGTACCGGACGGTGAATCCGGCACCGCGGGTGCCCTGCTGGGAGAAGACGGTGCGGGACACGCTGGTGTCGGTGATCCGGGCCCAGCCGGAGACCGTGTACGACTGGTCGGTGCGGACAACGGCGGGTGCGGTGGCGGCGCCGGACAGGCCGTCGAAGCAGAGGCCGGTGCTGGAGTGGCTGTCGCACCAGGTGACGGTGCCGGGAGGCTCGGTGAGGGTCAGGGGGCGCTGGAAGTTGGAGTCGTCGACGACCTGCCGGGGCGCGTCCTCGTCGTAGTCCTCCATCGCCCACTCGCCGGTGACGACGGGGGTGACCGCCGGCTTGATGTCGACGAACGGGTCGATCGCCCGGTCCCAGACCCGAACGTCGCCGATGTCGCCCTCGAAGCTCGGCTGGCGCACGCCGGCGTACTTGCCGCCGCCGATGTCCAGCACGCCGACGGCGTTCCAGTTGGACGGGCGGCTGAGCTGGCCGGCGACGATGCCGTTGACGTAGAGCTTCATCATCTTCATGCCCACGTCCCAGGACACCGCGACATGCGTCCACTGGCCGAAGACCGGTGCGGTGGGTGCGGTGGCGTAGCGGGGGGCCGCGTCGACGAGGTCGGTGGAGTACACGGTCAGCGCCCACCGGTTCGTCGGCGCCGGCAGGTACTGGATGGCGATGCCGCAGGTCATCCCGCCCTCCACGCACAGCACGGTGCGCGCGTTCGAGGTGCCGCCGGTGAGCCGGACCCAGGCGGCCGCGCCGAAGCTCCTCGTCGTGTTGATGATCGGGCCGGGTGCGACGGCGATGTCGTCGACGCCGTCGAAGTGCAGGGCGCTGTCCTTGCCGTTGACGGCGTGGGTGCCGAGGATCCGCCCGTCGGTCCAGGTCGCGCCGCCGGTGACGGTGGCCGTCGGGCCGCCGGCCGGGCTGGTGGCGAGCGTGGTGCCGGTGCCCTCGTCGAGCTTCCAGGTCTTGGGGTCGGAGTGGGTGTTGACGAGGAACCGGTAGTCCTTCGGCGGCGACGGGTTCTGGGCCGCGTCGCGGGAGCGGACGGTCAGCACATTCTCGCCGACGTGGGTCGGGGTGACCCAGACGGTCGCCGTGCCGTCGGTGGCGGAGGCGGCGACGTAGGTCTTGGTGCCGCCGTCGATCTGGTACTCGTAGTCGGCGATGTCGGTCTCGCCGTTGGCGCCGAACGTGAACTGGCCGCTGCGGCCGACCGAGCCGCGGTGGACGTCGTTGGGCGGCGTCTCCACGTACAGGCCGTCGAATGCCACCACGGTCGGTTTGACACCCGGTGGGGTGGTGTCGATGGAGAACTCGCACCACGGCGACCAGTTGGAGTTGCCGCCGAGGCCGTCGCCGACCCGCACCTGCCAGCGGGCCATCGACCCGGTCAGCGTGCCGGCCGGGACGGCCATGTCGGCGAGGGTGCCCGACGGGACCCCGGTGTCGGTCTTGGGCCAGCCGCTGATGGCGGTCCAGGCGGTGCCGTTCCACTGCTCGAGAGCGAACGACGCGGACAGCTGACCGCTCTGGTCGCCGTCGGGGTCGGAGATGTTGGCCTTGAGCCACGGCGCGGTGGACCGCACGATCGGCCGGCCGGTGCCGGTGACGCAGGCCTGCCCGGCGGCGGTGAAGTCGGTGTGCGTGGTCAACGCCGACGCGGCCGGGGTGTTCGGCAGGCTGTTGTACTCGACCGACATGGCGGTCTGCGCCTGGTCGAACTTCTTCCAGCGGTTGCTGGCCGTCTCGTCGGTGCCGTCGCTGTCGCGGGCGGATAGGCCCAGGGTGTAGCTGCCCCGGCCCTGACCGAAGTTGATGACGTCGTTGACGAGGGTCTGGTTGGAGAACTCCATGTACATGTTGGGCTGCGGGTCGTTGGCGCAGCCGGCGCCGGTCGAGGGCTTGTGGGCGTTGCCCGACTTCGTCTCGACGAACAGGTTCAGGGCCGGGCCCGACCAGGCCTGCCTGCCGGACCCGGTGAGGTCGCCGGTGCGGTACAGGCTGACCGGCGTCGCGGTGCACGCCCACGAGTGCGTCATCATCGTGACGAACTTGGCGTTGCGGATCTGCTTGCCCGGCAGCCAGGTGAGGTCGAACGCGAAGAAGGAGCGGAAGGTGCCGGACCCGTCGGTGTTCTGCCCGACGCGGACGATGCCGTCGTCGCGGTTGGCGTTGGTGGAGTCGGTGTAGCCCCAGCGGGCGCGGCCGACGCCGGTCCATGGGTCGATCACGACCGGGTAGGCGACGTTCGGGTCGGCGAGCATCGCGGCGTCCGGCACGATGACCAGGGAGCCGTCCTCCACCGTGGTGGGCAGGTTGGCCTTGCGGGAGTCGTCGGGCACGTGCCGCAGCACGGAGTTCTTGCCCGCGGTGCGCGCCGCCGCGAGGGACCGCTGCGCGCTGGGCACGCCCGCGGAGTCCCACATGAGCGCCGGTCCGGCGGATGCGGTGGTCTTGCCGGTGCTGTCGCGGGTCTCGTAGCCGCCGCCGGGCCTGTTCCGCAGCGACCAGCCGGTGCTGGTGAGACCGAACTTGAGCTTGGCGAGGGCCGGGTTCGCCGCGGCCTGCCGGGTCTTGACGATGAGGGAGTAGCCGAAGCCCTCCACTGTGGACTGCACCTGCAGGTCGATGTCGGGCAGGACCGACTCGTAGACGGCGGTGTCGCCCTCGATGCGGGGTGCAGGCAGCTTCGACGGCCAGGTCAGCTTGAGCGCGCCGCCGGTGCCGTTGAGGGTGACGAGGGGTTCGGTGCCGCCGGCGGAGAACCGTACGTCGGCGACCGAGGCGACGGGTGCGAGCGTGGCGCCGTCCTTGCGCAGCGACAGGTCGATCTCCCGCCAGGTGCCGTCCTTCTTGGTCCAGTGCGGCACGGAGTAGCTCTCCCGCACCAGCGTGCCGCGCGGCGTGGCCATCGTGCGGGCCATCTCGGACCGGGAGTTGGCCACCTCGATGGTGCGGCCGCTCTCGACCGCCTGCCTGATCGCGGTGTTCTCGGACGCCTGCTGGTTCGTGGCCGGTTGACCCGTCGGTGCGGGCGCCGGTTCGGCGCCGGCCGGCGCACCGACCGTGAGCGCGACCGCGGTGCCGACGGAGGCGACCGCGAGCGATGCCACCATGGCGAGCTTGGAGGAGCCGTGTCGACGCACGGCAGGATGAGGTCTGATCACTGTTAGCCCCCGCGAAGTGAAAGTGAGCGAAACCTAGGGGCAGGCCAGTGGCCGTGTCAATCGATGCGTGCGATGTCGGCACGCCGTTGGAGGTATGTCCGGATTGGCGGTGAGTGCCGTCATGAACGCCCCATGATGCCTTGACTTCGGTGAATGCGACCCCTAAATTGCAGGCTGCTCGGGTATCGATCCCGGTGCGACTGCATGGGCCTAACGGGGAGGCTTTACATGTTCAGTGGTGGCTGGGCGCTGCGCAGAAGGCAGTGGCCGACATGATTCCGCAGATGGTCGGCGTACCGGCGTAGGCCGGCTGGATCCTTCTTCTTCATCTTCTGTTTCTTGACGATGTTCGGCTGCCGTCGCGTCTCGACGGTGGCCACTTACGCATTGCTGCGGAGGAATTGTGTCCTTGACCGGTGTCTTCGGACCGCCCGGCCTGCAACTGCTGCCACGCCGGTCCCGTCGGTTGTTCGGGCGGGTGACGCGCACGGTCGCCGCGTCGGCGATCCTGGCGCTCGCCGCCAACTGTCTGGTGGTGCCGCCGGTGCAGGCGGCGCCGAAGGTGACGAAGCCTGAGGCGGCGCAGCGGTTCAAGGATGTGCCTGGTGGCACGGTGGCGGTGCGGCAGCCGCAGCCGGGCACCGCTTCCGCGGCGGCGCGTCGCGCGACGGTCAGCTCGGTGCAGTGGCCGGCCGCGGCCACCGCGGACGTGAACATCGCGGCGGCTCGGTCGCAGCTGCGGGCGTCCGGTAGCGCGTCGCCGGCGGAGACGGCGGTGTCGGTGCCGGGTGCGCCATTGCGGGTGGTGGCCGGGGCGAAGGGGCCGGAGCAGGTCCGGGTGCAGACGCTGTCGCAGGACGAGGTCCACGCGGCGGGTGTGCAGGGCGTGATGTTCCGGGTCGCGCGGACCGACGCGGCCGCCAGCACCGGCGTCGTGAAGCTGGAGGCCGGCTACGGCGCGTTCGAGTCGGCGTTCGGTGCGGACTGGGCCAGCCGGCTGCGGCTCCTGGTCATCCCCGAGTGCCACCAGACCCGCCCCGAGGACGCGGCGTGCCGTGCGGTGCCGGTGAAGTCCGACAACAACGTGAAGACCAAGACGGTGACCGGCGAGGTGACGCTGCCCGCCTCGGTCACGACCGCGGCGGCGTCGAAGCTGACGTCGGGCAACGTCATGGTGGCCCTCGCCGCTGGGCCGTCCGGCGGAGCCGGCGACTTCGGTGCGACAACCCTCGCGCCGTCGTCGACGTGGTCGCAGGGTGGCTCGTCCGGTGGGTTCTCCTGGTCGTATCCGATGCGGGTGCCCCCGGCGGTGGGTGGTCCCGGGCCGACGGTCGGGTTGAGCTATTCGTCGCAGTCGGTGGACGGCCGGCAGGCGGCGTCGAACAACCAGCCGGGCTGGATCGGTGAGGGCTTCTCCTACGACACCGGCTTCATCGAGCGCCGCTATGTGGGTTGTGCGGATGACAAGGCCGATGACAAGGGCAGCAAGGCGAACAACACCGAGGACACCGGCGACATGTGCTGGGCCACCGACAACGCGGTGATGTCGCTCAACGGCGGTGGCGGCGAGCTGCTGAAGGACGGCAGCGGTCTGTGGCACCCGGTCCAGGACGACGGTTCCCGGATCGAGAAGGTGATCGGCGGGGCCAACACCAACGGTGACGACAACGGCGAGTACTGGAAGGTCACCGCGGCGGACGGGACGAAGTACTTCTTCGGTCGGAACCGGTTGCCGGGTTGGACGACGAACAAGCCGGAGACGAACTCGGTGCAGGCGGTGCCGGTCGCGGGCAACCATGCGACGGAGCCGTGCAAGGCCGCCACGTTCGCGGCGTCGTTCTGCACGCAGGCGTACCGCTGGAACCTCGACTACATCGAGGACATCTACGGCAACACCGCATCGCTGTGGTACGCGCGGGACACGAACTACTACGCGAAGAACAAGCAGGAGAACTCGCCGGTCGTCTACCACCGCGACGCCTACCCCGTCCGGATCGACTACGGCACCGACAACCGCTCCGTCGTCAACGGGGTGCGGACCGACTCGGCGTACACGGGCGTCGCGGCGCCGGCGCAGGTGCACTTCGGTGTCTCCGACCGGTGCGTGACCGCGAACTGCGGTACCAAGGACAAGACCAACTGGCCGGACACGCCGTGGGACCAGAACTGCGCGTCGACGGGCACGTGCTGGCAGTCGGCGCCGACGTTCTGGAGCAGCAAGCGGCTCACCTCCGTCACCACGAAGGTGCGGAAGGGCAGCGGTTACCAGGACGTCGACCAGTGGATCCTGCGTC
>NZ_JBFAJA010000024.1:0-133340 GCF_040654975.1 Dactylosporangium sp. NPDC050588
GCGCGCGGCACAGGCGCTCGGCAAGGAAGCGATCCCGGCCATCGTCCGCGAGACCCGCGACGACGCGATGCTCCGCGACGCGCTCCTCGAGAACACCCCGGCCTGAAGGCCGGAGTATCCACGGAAGAAATCCGATGACCGTTGCCCATCGGATACGGCAGCACGCGGGTGCGGATGTCGTGGACCAGATCGGTCAACGGCCGGCCCGCTGCGGGCAGATCCTGACGCATCAGCCAGCTACGGTCGGCCTCCGTCACCGGTTGCCAGACCGGCCGGTCACGGACGCCACCCAGATGATCGGCCGTGACGTCGGCGGCGAGCCGGCCCGCACGCCTCAGCTCATCCATCACCGCTCCCTGCCCGGCCAGGCCGCGTGCGGCCCGGCCGTCCCGAGGTCCATCACCAGGTAGTAGACGCACTCGACGTCCCCGCTGTTGGCGAACGCGTGCCGGCAGTCGCCGGGGTAGTAGACCGAATCGCCCGCCTCCAGCGTCGATGCCTGACCGTCGATCGTGAGCGTGAGACGGCCCGACTCGACCGCCACGTATTCGCGCGAGCCCGGACGGTGCGGCGAGAACTCCCCGGCATCGACGCCGGGTCCCAGCACTGTGCGCATGAACTCGAACTCGACGCCGGGCAGCACCGGCGAAAGGATGCGCCGCTCCCACCCCGCGGGGTCGCGGACCACCCGCTGCTGTCCGTTGCGCAGCAGCACGAACGCATTGCCGGCAGGCTCATCCAGCAGGCGGGAGATCGACGTGCCCAACGCCGTCGCGAGCCTGTCCAGGACCAGGACGGTCGGCGTTTTCGTGCCTCGCTCCACATCCGACACCATGCTGCGGCTCACGCCGCTCAGCTCAGCCAACTGCTCCAGCGCGAGCCCTTGCGCGCGCCGCCGAGCCCGAATCCGCAACCCCAGCTCAGTCATCGACAACCCGCTGGAAAGGAAGCCCGCACCGCCAGCCACGAATACACTATAGCGGACATGCATCCACTATCAAGGATAGTGGAACGACGACCGTACGACCGGCCGTCGCTGGGAGTGCCCGCTCTGGGGCCTGTGTCGAGACCGTAGCGATGGGTGGTGCTGGTCGGCCTCGGCGGCGGGTCATGGGCCGAGGGTGTCGACGCTGATGCGGCGTATGCGGCCGTTGACGCGTTTGTGCGGGTCGAAGCCACGTTCGACCTGGTTGCGGCGGCGGTGGGCGACACGGTCGAAGGTCGGTGGCCTACCGCTGGCGCAGCCGCGTCGCTTCCGGTCGGCGATCTGGTCGTTCGGGTTCTGGGATGACCGTGGCGATGTCCCGTGAACGCAGCAGGCTCTGGTTGGCCCAGGATGCATAGGCCTCGTCACCAGTCACTGAGTCCGGACGTTTGCGTGAGCGTCCGGACCGGCGAGGATTCGCCACCGACACCTGCTCAAACAACGGCTCCAGCTGGCGGGTGCCGTGCGGCCAGAACCCGCCGCGCCCGTCGGACAGGGTGTGCACCCTGGTGGTCAGCCCACCACGGGACCGTCCGATCCCTTGCCATGCCCTCGACTCGTCACGGTCGAGCCCCCCTTGTGGGCACCGGCCGCGTGGTGGTGTGCCCGGACGACGGTCGAGTCGATCTGGGGCATCCCAGTCGATGTCGCCATCCGCCTCGGCGAGCGCGACGACCCGTTGCTTGAGCATCGCCCACGTCCCGTCAGCGGCCCACCGCCGGAACCGCTGGCGCGGCGTCTTCCACGGCCCATACCGGTCCGGCAGGTCACGCCACGGCGACCCGGTCCGATTCACCCAGCAGATCGCATTGAGAACCCGCCGGGAATCACGCCACCGCCCACCACGAACAGGCTGCGCCGGCAACAGCGGCGCCAGCACAGCCCGCTCCTCATTGCTCAGATCACCACGAGCCACACCCGCTCAACGATCCAGACCCATGATCCGCGTGACAGCACCTGGTCGTGGTGGCTGGTCACGTCCCGTCGGGGGTGCGGTCACTCGATGGCGTCGATCAGCCTGACCCGCTCGTGGAGGCCGCGGCGCAGGCTGACGGCGCGCTGGAGGGACAGCGGGGGTAAGCGGAGCTTGTGGTCGCGCCAGTGGACGAGATCGAGGTGGGCGGCGGCGGTCGGGCCGAAGTCGGTCGGGGCGGGCTGGTCGGCGGCGGGGCCGACTCCACCGACCCACTCCACGCGGGCGCCGAGCATCGCTCTTCCCCACCAGTCGCAGAACCAGTCGGCCGGGGCGACGGGCTCGACCAGGCCGTCCAGCAGCAGGTCGCCGACGCGGCGGGCGTCGGCGGCGGAGACGACCAGGTCGAGGTCGCCCGGGGTGAGCGGGAGGCCGCGGACGGCGAGGGCGGCGCTGCCGGTGAGCCACCAGTCGACGCCCGCGGCATCCAGGCGGCGGCAGACCTCGTCGAGTGCGGTGTCCCACGGGACCGGGTCCAGGCCGGCGGACTGGCGCAGCATCAGGACGACCAGGCGGGCGAAGTTTTCCCAGGCGCGGTCCAGGTGCGGGGTGTCCGCCGGGAACCGCTTCAGCCAGTGGCCGTCCTCGCGGGTGAAGCCCGCCTTGCGCACCGCGGGGACGAGGGGGTCGGCCACCTGCGTGAGCCGGAACTCCGAATGTGAACCTGTGTCATGCCGGACCGCCACCGCTTCCATGCCGTCGATACCACCACACGGGTATGACAAAAACGCCGAGGGCGATCGTCGCGGCCGCGCAGGCAAGCAGGGTGGGGCGGGCGCCGAGCAGGGCGACGAGCGGGCCGCCGAGCATCGTGCCGAGCGGGACCGCGAGCACGAGGACGGCGCCGTTGGCGGCGAGGACCTGCGGCAGGTCGGCGGCGGGCGTGGTGCGCTGGAAGAGCGCCATCGACGTCGCCATGTACGGTGCCCAGATCGCGCCGGCGAGCGCGAAGCTGCCGATCGCCACCGGGGTCGGCACGTCGAGGCCGAGCGGCAGCATCGCGGTGCCGAAGGCGAGGACGATGCCGATGGTGGTCGGCCACAGTGACAGCCGCCGCAGGTATCCCGTGACGAGGCCGCCGAGCAGCGCCCCGGCGCCGAACGCGGTGTAGTAGGCGCCCAGGAGCGTCGCCGAGCCGTGCAGGTCGGTGGCGACGTGGATCGGCATGGCGACGTAGAACGGGCCGAACAGGAAGAAGAACGCGAACGACAGGGCCAGCAGGCCGAGCAGCGTGCGGTCGCGCCGCAGGGCGGCGAACCCGGCCCTGGACGACGAGCCGTCGGCCGCCGGAGCGCCCGGCGGCACCGCCAGGCGGTAGGTCAGCGCGAGCACCACGAAGCTGGCCGCGTCGATCGCGATGACGGTCGCCGGGCTGGTCCAGCCGATGAGCAGCCCGGCGAGCGGCGGCCCGGCGATGGTGGCGCCGTTGGCGATCGTGGTGAGCACGGCGTTCGCCGGCAGGTGGTGTACTGGCGGCAGCAGCTCCGCGATGAGCGTGTAGTGCCCGGCCGATCCCCACGCCGCCAGCAGCGACGAGACGGCGAGCAGCGCCACGTACAGCGGCAGGTGCAGCGCGCCGAGCGCGGCGGCGAGCGCGATCGCGCCGAGGGCGGCCGCCCGCAGGATGGCGTTCCACCCGGCGAGCTGGGCGCCGCCGCGGTGCCGCAGGAACCGCCCGAAGAGGACCCCGCCGGCGGCGCTCGGCAGCGAATACGCCGCCCCCGCCACCGCCACCCAGGTGCCGCGATGCTCCTGCGGGGCGAGCTGCAACGCGAGCCACGTGACGGCGACGAGGGACATACCGTCGCCGAGCGCGGAGACGACGAGTCCGGGCAGGATCCGGCCGAGCTTCGGATGGCTGACGACGGGCCAGTACGGCGACGAACGGACTCCGATGCTCATCCGCCCACTCGACCGCGCCCGCAGCCATCGATCAAGAGCGGTTCACCGGTGGCGGAATCCGCCCACAGCCGAACCGCGACCGGCGCGGCCCACATCGGCACCCGGCGGCCGACGGCGGCCCACAGGCGGAGCCGGCGGTGGAATCAGCCCGCGGCCGAGTCGGCGGAGCCGGCCGCTCGCGCCGCCACGGCGGCCTGGATGCGCCGCAGGGTGCGCAGGGCCTTCTTCGCGGCGACGTCGACGCGGCCGTCGAAGACCGTGGCGGCGTGGTCGGTCGCCATGAGCCGCTCGAGGATCGGGGCCGCGAACGAGTCGCCGGTGGAGCCCAGCGCGACCGCCGCCCAGTACCGCACGTTGGGGTCGGCGCTGGTGGCGGCCTCGGCGAGGCGGGGCAGCACGGCTGGAGTGAAGCGGGCAAGGTTGCTGGCGATGTAGCCGATCCGGGGGAAGCGCCGGTGCTCCAGCTCGTGCCACAGCGCCTCGAGCGCCTCGGGCCCGCCGATGTCGGCGAGGGCGTCGGCGGCGTACTGGCGGGGATGCTCCTGCGGGTCGCGCAGCAGCGGCGCGAGCGCGGGCACCACGGACGCGTCGCCGAGCCGGCCCAGCGCGCGGACGGCCTGCTCGCGGATGTTCCAGTCCCGGTCGTCCAGCAGGTCCAACAGGGTCGGCACCGCCTCGGTGAAGCCTCCGGCCGCGCAGCCCATGGCCGCCCACGCCTGGCAGTTGTAGCGGGTGTCGGCGAGCGCCGCGAGCAGCGGTTCGCGCAGCGACGCGTCGACGAAGGCGTCCGCGCGGTTCAGGGCTCTGGTGTACAGCGAGCGATGGTGATCCTGGTAGTCGCGCACGACGGCGCGGACCGTCTCCGCCGCGGCGGGGTCGACGGGTGCCCGGTCGAGCAGCTCGTACAGCAGCTCCTCGCGGTCTTCCAGGGTGCCGGAACGCAGATCCACCGACCACACGCTACACACGTCTCACAGCGGGGTTGCGGGGCGGACCAGCCCGGACTCGTACGCGACGACGACCGCCTGCACGCGGTCGCGGAGGCCGAGCTTGGACAGGAGGCTCGAGACGTGGGTCTTGACGGTGTGCTCGGTGACGAACAGCTCCGCGGCGATCTCGGCGTTGGACAGGCCGCGCGCGACCTGGCGCAGCGTGTCCAGCTCGCGCGGGGTGAGGGCGGCGAGCGGGGTGAGCGTCGCGACGACGGGCGCCCGCTGGCGCAGGACGTCGGCGATGAGGCGGCGCGTGACGGTCGGCGCGAGCAGCGACTCCCCCGCGGCGACGGTCCGCACGGCGGCGACGAGCTCCGTGCGGTGCATGTCCTTGAGCAGGAAGCCGGAGGCGCCGGCGCGCAGCGCGTCGTAGACGTACTCGTCGAGGTCGAACGTGGTGAGCACGAGCACGCACGTCGCCGGTGAACAGGCGCTGATCTCCCGGGTGGCGCCGATGCCGTCGAGGTTGGGCATGCGCACGTCCATGAGGACGACGTCGGGGTGGTGCGCGCGGGCGGCGGCCACGGCCTCGACGCCGTCGGCGGCCTCCGCGACGACGGTGATGTCGGGCTGGGAGGACAGGATCATGCACAGGCCGTCACGCACGAGGGCCTGATCGTCGGCGACCACGACATTGAGCACAGCCGTCAACCTACCCGCGCCGGACCCGACCGGGCAGCGGCCACGACACCCGGCGGGCAGCACGGCCACCGCAGCGCCCGGGCGGCCGATCCGGGCGGGCCATCGCCGGCCTGTACCGGCAACGCCACCGGACGCGACGGCACCCGGCCGCCAGGACGGCGACACGCACACGCCACCGCACACGACCCGCCAGCCGGCACGGAGCGCACGCGGGTCAACCGGCCACGGCCGGCAGCAGCGCGGACACCTCGAAGCCCGGGCCGGGCTCGGCGGGCCCGGTGCGCAGGGTGCCGCCGGCCGCCGCGACCCGCTCCGCCATCCCGGACAGGCCGTGGCCGCCGGGTTTGGGGGTGCCGCCGCGGCCGTCGTCGCGGATCCGGACGCGTAAGGACGGGCCTTCCGCGGCCAGTACAACGGCGACGTGACGCGCGCCGGCGTGCTTGACGGCGTTGGTGAGGGCCTCCTGCACGACCCGGAACGCGGTCGCGCCGACCTCGGCCGGCACAGGCGGGACGGCGTCGCGGGTGAGGGTGACGTCGAGGCCGGTCCGGCGGGCGCGCTCGACCAGCGACGGGACGGCGTCGAGGCCGGGCGTCTCGGGGCGCTCGTCGCGCAGGACGCCGAGGGCGTGGCGCAGCTGCACGAGCGCCTCGCGGCCGGTGCCGGCGATCGCGTCGAACGCCGCCTCGGCGCGCACCGCGTCGGTGCGCACGACGGACGCGCCGCCCTCGGCCTGCACGACCATCAGGCCGACGGAGTGGGCGAGGACGTCGTGCATGTCGCGGGCGATCCGCGCCCGCTCGGCGGTGGCCGCGCCGGCCTGCTCCTCGGTGAGGCGCAGCGTGCGCTCCTCCAGGAACGCGATCCGGTCGCGGCGGGCCCGCATGCCGGTGCCGAGCGCATAGGCGGCGACGAACATCATCCCGACGTAGGCGAAGGACGGCGGGCTTTCCTGCGGCACGACGAGGGACACGGTGACCCCGATGGCGGTGCCGGCGGCGGCGAACAGCCGCCATCCGGGCGTGGCGAGCTCGGCCCACGTGTAGGTGGCCACGAGCTGGCCATAGGGCTGGTCGAACAGGTGGTCGGTGACCGAGAGCCAGGTGGTGCCGACGCCGCAGGCGAGCGCGACGAGGATCGGGGCCTGCCGGCGCCACAGCAGCGGCACGGACGCGACCAGGGCCAGCGCGACGTCCAGGGTCGTGCCCCATAGCACCGCCGGATACACGCTGGCGGCGGTGACCGCGACGGTGATCAGGATGTCCACGGCCCGGATGCGCATGGCAGCCATTGTCATCGGCGCCCGGTCCGGGCGCCTCAGTCGTAAGAATGGTTCCTCTCAAGGCGGGTGGGCCGCGGCCGAAGATCAGGACGAAGCGCACCCGAGGAGCAACCGTGCCGGAACCGATCAGCCTCGTGAACGACAGCCACACGCCGGCGCTCGCGGAGGCATCACTGAGCCTGCTGGTGCAGGAACGCATGATCGTCGTGCTGAACGCGAAGAACGGCACGGTCGTGTCCGTGAACGACCGGGTGCTGGAGACGACCGACCTGCCGCCGGCGGACCTGGCCGGCAAGCGGCTGGAGGAGATCTGGCACCTGCAGTCGCAGATCATGGACCAGCTCCTGGACAGCGCGCGGGCGGGGCGGTTCCTGGAGCAGGTGACGTCGATCGTCGACAGCGGCGGGCGGCAGCGGTGGCTGCGGTTCAACAGCGGGCCGGTGCGCGGCGCGGGCAAGGAGCCGGACGCGATCCTGCTCACCGCGTATGACATCACCGACGACCGGCGCGTCCTGGCGGAGCTGCGCGGGCGCTACACGGCGGTCGACCGGGCGCAGGCGGTCGTGGAGTTCGACCTCAACGGCGAGGTCATCGGCGCCAACGAGAACTTCCTGAACCTGACCGGCTACTCGCTCGGTGACGTGGTCGGCAAGCACCACCGGATGTTCGTCGACGAGGCGTTCGCCAACAGCGCCGAGTACGCCAGGCTGTGGGAGCGGCTGGTCCGCGGGGAGTCGGAGAGCGGGGAGTTCAAGCGGATCGGGCGCGGCGGCCGGGAGGTGTGGCTGCGGGCGAGCTACAACCCGATCCTCGACCTGGAGGGCCGCCCGTACAAGATCATCAAGTACGCGATGGACGTGACCGACCAGAAGCTGCGCACGGTCGAGTTCGAGGGCAAGGTCGCCGCGGTCGACCGGGCGCAGGCGGTCATCGAGTTCGAGCTCGACGGCACGATCCGGCAGGTCAACAAGCACTTCCTCGACGCCACCGGCTACACCGCCGACGAGCTGATCGGGCAGCACCACAAGATGCTGGTCCCCGAGGACGAGGCCCGCGGCACCGGCTACCGCAACTTCTGGCAGAAGCTCGCCAAGGGCCGCTACGAGGCCGGCGAGTACCGGCGGATCGGCAAGAACGGCCGGGACGTGTGGTTGCAGGCGTCCTACAACCCGATACTCGACCTGGAGGGCCGCCCGTACAAGATCATCAAGTACGCCACCGACATCACCGCATCGAAGCACCGCAACGCCGAGTACGAGGGCAAGGTCACCGCGATCGACCGGGCGCAGGCGGTGATCGAGTTCGACCTCGACGGCACGATCGTGGACGCGAACCGCAACTTCCTGCACCTCACCGGTTACACCAACGTCGACGAGGTGCGCGGCAGGCACCACCGGATGTTCGTCGACCCGGCGCAGGTCGGCGGCGACGAATACCGGATGTTCTGGGAGGCCCTGTCGCGCGGCGAGTTCCAGACGGGCGAGTACAAGCGGATCGGCAAGGGCGGCAAGGAGGTGTGGCTACAGGCGACGTACAACCCGATATTCGACCTGGAGGGCAACCCTTACAAGATCGTCAAGTACGCCACCGACGTCACCGCGCAGAAGTCCCGCAACGCCGAGTTCGAGGGCAAGGTGGCGGCGCTGAACCGGGCCCAGGCGGTCATCGAGTTCGACCCCAAGGGCATCGTCCTGGACGCCAACCGCAACTTCCTGGACCTGTTCGGCTACACGATCGACGACCTGCGCGGCAAGCATCACCGGGTCTTCGTCGAGCCCTCGGAGGCGGCCTCGGAGCAGTACGAAGAGTTCTGGGGACGGCTGCGGCGCGGCGAGTACGACACCGGCGAGTACAAGCGGATCGCCAAGGACGGCCGGGAGATCTGGATCCAGGCGTCCTACAACCCGATCCTCGACCTCGACGGCCAGCCCTACAAGATCGTGAAGTTCGCGGCGGACGTGACGGCGTCGCGGCTGCGCAACGCCGAGTTCGAGGGCAAGGTCACCGCGATGGACCGGGCGCAGGCGGTCGCCGAGTTCGACCTCGAGGGCAACATCCTGAACGCCAACGACAACTTCCTGCGCACCATGGGCTACACGCTGCGCGAGATCGTGACGCAGCACCACAGCATGTTCTGCACCCAGGACTACATCACCTCGCCGGAGTACCGGGACTTCTGGCTGCGGCTGAGCCGCGGCGAGTTCCTCGCGGGCCGGTTCCACCGGGTCGGCAAGTACGGCCGCGACGTGTACCTGCAGGCCACGTACAACCCGATCTTCAACCTCAAGGGCGAGCCGGTGAAGGTCGTCAAGTACGCGCAGGACATCACCGAGCAGATCGCCCTGGAGCACCGGCTCACCACGAAGACCAGGGAGATGAGCGGCGCCATCGACGACCTGTCGACGTCGATCGCGCAGATCGTCGGCAACGCCGGCCACGCCAGCGAGCTGGCCGGGGAGACCCAGTCCAACGCGCAGCGCGGCTTCGAGGAGCTGCGCAAGTCGATCGACGCCATCGACCTGATGGAGCGCTCCTCCGACCAGATCGCGGCGATCGTGCAGGTCATCGGCGAGATCGCGTCGCAGACGAACCTGCTGGCGTTCAACGCCTCGATCGAGGCGGCCCGCGCCGGCGAGCACGGCGTCGGGTTCTCCGTCGTCGCCGGTGAGGTGCGCAAGCTGGCCGAACGGTCCTCGGAGTCGGCGCGGGAGATCAGCCGGCTCATCGTGGAGTCGGCGACCCGGATCAACCAGGGCGCGCAGGTGGCGCACCGGGCCCAGGACGCGTTCGAGGAGATCCTGCGCAGCGTCGGCAAGACCTCCGAGTCGATCCACCAGATCGTCACGTCGACCCGCCACCAGCAGGAGACGTCGAAGACCGTGAACACCCTGATCGGCGACCTGATCGGCGCCGCGCCCACTTCCGGTGCGGCGATGACATGACCGGGACGCTGTACGGGTTGTTCACCGTCGCCGACGTGCAGGTGGCGCTGCCGCTGTCGGAGCTGCGCGAGGTGATCCCGTGCCCCGCCGCGTTCGACCCGCTGCTCGCCGTCGCGCCCGGCCTCGTCGGCGCCGTCAACCTGCGTCACCAGGTGATCCCGGTGCTGGACCTGCGGCTGCTGCTGGGCCGCCGGGAGGCCACCGACGCCGAGGTCGTCGTGGTCGTCACCTACGACGGGTCGGTGTTCGGCCTGCTCGCCAACGTGGTCCGCGGCGTCGTGCTCATCGAGGACGACGCGCACCTGGACATCAGCGTCAACGCCGACCTGCCGCTGTTCAGCCGCACGTTCGAGCGGCTCGACGACAGCGCCGTCGTCAGCGTCCTGGACTGCGCCGCGGTCAGGCACACCCCGGGCATGGTCCTCGCCGCCGACACCGGCGGGCCGAGCGGCGCGGTCGCCCAGGCGCAGCAGGCGGCGGCGGGGATCTCCGCCGGCGGCCGGCGCATGATGATGCTGCTGCGCTGCGGCGAGATCGGCCTGGCCGTCGACGTGTCGCACATCCACTCGGTGGTGCCGGAGCTGGTGCTCAAGTCCTCGCCGCTGGACGGCCCCACGATCCACGGCGTCGTCCAGCTCGGCGACCGGTTCGTGCCGACGGTCGACACCCTCGCCGTGCTGGGCCTCGGCGCGCTCACCCCGGTCGACGTCAAGCGCGGCGTGTCGCTGTCGTTCGAGCGGGGGCTGCTCGCGTTCGCCGTCACGGAGGTCGTCAGCATCATCGCGGTGCCGGACGCCGACGTGCTCCCGATGCCCGGGTTCGGCCTGCCCGCCGCGGGCCACGCCATCGGGATCCTGCCCGGCCAGGAGGGCGGCTCCTACCTGGTGCTCGACGGCGCGGCGCTGCGGGCGGACGAGGACCTCGGCACGATCGCCGCGCTCGGCACCCCGGTCGGCGGCGCGCCGCCCGTGACCCGCGTCGCCGAGCGCCCCGAGGCGGCCGACCCGCGCTTCGACGGCCGCGCGATCGAGACCAGCGTGCGGAAGTTCCTCACGTACGACGCCGGCGTCGAGCTCGCCACGCCGCTGACCCAGATCAGCGAGATCGTGCCGTTCCCCGCCGACGTCATCCCCTTCGCCGGCGGCGGCCCGCTGCGCGGCGTCTTCACCCACCAGCGGGCGACGGTGCCGCTGATCTGCCTGACCGGCCTGCTCGGCGGGCACCTCGAGGTCGACGAGGCGACCGCCCGGGTGCTGCTCGTCGAGGCGGGGGACGCCCGCGCCGGCTTCATCGTGCCGCAGCTGCGCGCCATCGAGGAGTCCGCATGGGAGGAGCGCCGGGGCGGCACCGACCCCGGGGCGCCCGTCAGCCTCGCCGGCAGCCCGCTGGTGAAGATCGACGGCCGGATGCTGCCCCGCATCGACCTGGAGCAGGTCCTGCGGGCTATGGTGGGCGATCATGGACGGTCTGATCCGGCTGGAGATCGACGGGCACTCGCCAACGCCTGAGGAGCTGTACTTCCCGGCGCTGGTCAACTACGGGCACCTGACCGCGCTGCAGGTCCGCTCCGGCCGCGTGCAGGGTCTCGGCCTGCACCTGAGCCGCCTGGCGTCGGCGTCGCTCGCCCTGTTCGACACCGCCCTGGAGCCGGAGCGCGCCCGCTCGCTGCTGCGCCACGCCGTCCGCGACACCCCGGACGCCGCCGTGCGGGTCAACGTCTATCAGCCGGGCCCGGGCGGCCCGCTGTCGGTGCTCGTCGCCGTCCGCCCGCCCGCCTACCCGTCGCCCACGCCGCTGCGGCTGATGTCCGTGCCGTACCAGCGCCCGGTCGCGCACATCAAGCACCTCGGCGGCTTCGGCCAGATCTACTGGGGCAGGGCCGCGGTCGAGCACGGCTTCGACGACGCGCTGCTCACCACCCCCGAGGGCGAGATCACCGAGGCGGCGGTCCACAACATCGCGTTCTTCGACGGCACGCACGTCGTCTGGCCGGACGCCCCCGCGCTGCCGGGCATCACGATGCAGCTCCTCGAGCCGCTCCTGCCCTCCCGCCGCGCCACCGTCACCCTCGAGGACCTGCCGCTCTACACCGCCGCGTTCGTCACCAACTCCATCGGCGTCGCCGCCGTCTCAGCCGTCGACGAGCACGTCTTCGCCGTCGACGAGACCCTCATGGCCGGCGTGCGGCAGACGCTGCAGGACGTCCCCTGGGACGAGCTCTGACGCCACCTCACTCCTGAGAGGGAGGGCGAAGACCGCTCCCCACGGCGAGGTGCCGGCACGGTCACCGCGACCAATATCGTCGGCATGTTCCGGATGTTGACAGCGCTGGCGTTGCGCCGGCCCGTGATGGTCATCGTGTTCTGGGTGGCGGTCGTCGCCGTGGGGTTCGGCGTCGGCGGCGGGGTGTTCATGAAGCTGACCGCGCAGGTCGCGACCGTGCCCGGGTCGGAGACCGAGCGGGCCCTGAAGCTGCGGGACGAGGCCGCCGGGCCGCAGCCGGCGCAGCTGACGGTGGTGGCGACCGGCGGGGTGGACCTGACGGCGGCGCTCGCCGACGTGCGGGGGTTCGACGGCGTCAGCCAGGTCGGTGCGCCGCTGCCGGCCGCCGACGGTCAGGCGACGCTGCTGCAGGTGACGGTCAAGGACGCCGTCGTGGCGCAGAAGGTCGCGGACCGGCTGCGGTCGGCGGACGTGACCGTCACCGGCGGGATGCTCACCGACGCGGAGTTCGGCGGGCAGGCCCAGTCCGACGTGCAGCGGGCCGAGCTCTACACGATGCCGGTCGTGCTGGTGCTGCTCGTGGTGGTGTTCGGCGGGCTGCTCGCCGGGGCGATGCCGCTGCTGGTCGCGCTCGCCGGGATCGGCGGCACGTTCGGGCTGCTCTACGCGCTCAGCTTCGGCACCGACATCTCCGTCTACGCGATCCAAGTCGCCACGATGCTCAGCGTCGGTCTCGCCGTCGACTACGGGCTGCTGCTGATCAGCCGGTTCCGGACCGAGCGCGCGACCACCGGCGACGTCAAGGAGGCGCTCGCCGCGGCGGTGGACAAGGCGGGCCGCACGATCGCGGTCACCGGCCTGACGGTCGCCGCCAGCCTGCTGGGGCTCGCCGTGTTCCCCGACGCGTTCCTGCGGTCGATGGGTCTCGCCGGGACCGGCGTCGTGCTGGTCAACATGGTCGCGGTGCTCACGCTGCTGCCGGCGGTGCTGGCGCTCGTCGGCCGGCGGGTCAAGCCCGCGAAGCCCCGCACGGGCGACGGCGTCTTCGGCAGGATCGCGGTCGCCGTGCAGCGCCGGCCGCTGCTGACCACCGTGGTGACCGCCGCCGGGCTGCTCGCCCTGGCCGTCCCGGCCCTGGACATGCGCCTGGGCAACAGCGACGCGCGGGCGCTGCCGGCCTCGACGCAGACCCGGCAGCAGCACGACCAGCTGGCCGCGCACTTCCCCGAGCTCGTCGGGCCGGGCGACATCGTCGCCGTGGTCCGCGCCTCCGCCACCGACCCGGCGACGCTGCGGTTCGCCGAGCGCGTCCGGGCGGTCCCGGGCGTGACGAAGGTCGAGGTCGAGCCCCTGTCGGCGGCGGTCGCCCTGGTACGGGCCGCGCCCGCCCACCGCCCCGAGACCCCGCAGGGCCGGGCGACGGTGAACGCGGTGCGGGACGTGCCGGCGCCGTTCGAGGTGCTCGTGACCGGTGCCGCGGCCCAGCTCGTCGACTACCGCGGGATGCTGGCCGACTACGGGCCGCTCGCCGCGCTGGTCGTGGTCGCGGCGACGATCGCGCTGCTGGCCGCGTTCACCCGGTCGGTCCTGCTGCCGGTGAAGGCGGTCATGACCAGCGTCCTGAGCATCGGCGCCGCGCTGGGCGTGGTGACGCTGGTGTTCCAGGAGCGCGGCGACCTCGGCATGATCGACCTGACCGTGCCGGTCCTGGTGGCGGCGATCGCGTTCGGCCTGTCGGTCGACTACGAGGTGTTCCTGCTCGCCCGCATCCGCGAGCACCGGCTCACCGGCGCGGACTCCCGCCGGTCGGTGGCGGTCGGGCTGCAGGAGACCGGCCGGATCGTCACGTCGGCGGCGCTGCTGCTCGTGGTGGTGTTCGCCGGGTTCCTGGTCGGCGGGTTCGCCCCGATCCGGGAGATCGGCCTGGGCCTGGTCGTGGCGATCGTGCTGGACGCGACCGTGGTCCGGATGCTGCTGGTCCCGGCGACGATGACCCTGCTCGGGAAGGCCGCCTGGTGGCCCGGCCGGGTCCCGCCCGCGGTCACCGCCGTCCGGGAGGACACCCGTACACCGGCGGCGGCTGCGACAAGGTAGGCCTGACCCGGCTGAATGGGCCCGTCCGGCGCTCCCATGCCGGACGGGCCCTGTCTGCGCGGTCATGAGGAACCTGCCCGGGCCGGTGGCGGCCGACCCGGGCAAGCCTGCTGAGAGCGCTCTCACAGTGTTGTACGTCGATGGAGCAGAAATGTCAAACGGTGTTAACAGAAATCGGTCACGGGAAGCTGACCAGGTACACGGGAACCGTGTTCTGACCCTGCGCCGGGCCGCCGGTGGTGTTGATGACGTGGGCGATCGTGCCCTTGCCGCCGAGTGAGACCGTGAGCAGGTCGTGGAACTTCACGCCGGCGGTGACCGGGGTCTCGAAGCCGTGCTCGGCGACGATCGTGGAGTCCACGTTGAAGTTGCAGTAGCTGCCCATCCCCCACGCCTCGTGGGTCGTCACGCTGTTCGCCACCTTGTACGCGGCGTAGCCCCTCGCCCCGGTCCGCCAGGCGGACTGGCTCGGCGGGTCGTACGGCATCTCGTTCTGGAAGAAGATCGTCCGGCCGCCCTGGCCGTTCCAGACCACCTCGTCCTTCTGGTAGTGCTCGACGAACAGGCCGTAGGCGGAGACGTCGTCGCCGTTGACGATCAGCCCGGTGTCGGCGGTGTTGACGGTCCAGCCGACGCCGGCGCCGTGGTCGGCCCGCCAGGCCCAGATGTGGTCGATGATCGTGTTGTCGGAGTTGACCACCAGGCTGTTGGTCGCCTTGCCGGGGCCGGCGCCGCCGATGCGGAAGAACACGTCCTGCACGGTGGTCGGGTTGGTGGCGTGGCTCGCGCCCGAGCCGGCCGGACCGATCGTGAGCAGCGTGTCGGAGTTGGCCGTGCCGGCGTCGAAGAGCACCCCGGCGATCTTCACCCCGTCGACGTCGGCGACGGTCATCGCGTTGACGCCGTTGTCCGGGATCAGCGTCGGGTACCCCTCACCCAGGATCACCGTGTTGGGGTTGGTCACGTTGAGCGTCTGGTTCAGGTGGTAGATGCCCGGGGTGAAGAACAGGTGCCGTCCGCAGGCGAGGGCCGCGTTGATCGACGCGGCGGTCGCGCCGGGCTGCACGACGTAGAAGCTGCTCAGCGGGATCGACGTGCCCGGCGTCGAGCCGCCCGACCAGGTGGTGCCGGCCGCGTTGGTGCGCAGGTTCGGCACGAACACGTTGTAGGCGCCGCCCGACTGGTACAGGTAGGGCTTCTCGCGGATCACCGGGGTGGTGGGCAGGACGGTGTAGGGCGGGCTCGGGAAGCTGTTCGCCGGGGCACCCTGCACGCCGGAGAACACCATGTTCCACACGCCGTTGACCCAGCCACCGATCGAGCTGTCGCGGGTGTACCACTGCTGCTGCGAATACGGCCCGACACTGCCGTCGATCTTGCTGTCGGCGATGTAGCCGCCGCTGGCCCAGCCGTAGCCGTTGGGCGCCAGGTTGAGCTTGCCGCGGATGTGCACCCGCCGCATCGGCGCGGCCTGCGCCACCGCCCACCGGTCGCCGTTGTTGGCATTGCTCGGCACGATCGACAGGTTCTCGATCGAGCGCCAGAAGTTCTGCGTCGCGTTGCCGCCGAACCAGCCCGCGTCCACCGTCACGTCACCGTTGATGACGACGTCGTCCGGGTTGCGACCCAGGCCGATCACGGACGTGTAGAAGCCCGTGTTGACGTTGATGCCACTGTACGTGCCGGGCTGGAACGCCAGCACGTAGCGCTGCGCACCGAACTGGTTGGACTCCTGCGCCGCGAAGACCTCGTCGACGCGGGCCTGGATGGTGCTCGCCGGCATCGACGGGTCGAACACGATGAAGTTCGGCGGCAGGGTCGGGTTCGCCGGCGGCGTCGGGCAGACCGGCGGCTCGACCGGCGTGCCGCTGTAGACCGCCAGCTCCTTGATGGAGTAGCCGTAGTTGTTGGCCCGCTGCGTGCCGTACACGCGCAGGTAGCGGCCGCTGCCACTGACGGTGAGCGTCTGCGTGCCGCCGGTGCTGGTGGTGGTCGAGTAGATCGACGTCCAGCTGCCGGCCGCGCCGGTCGGCGACACCTCGACGCTGAACGCCTTGGCGTAGGACGTCTGCCAGGTGATGACGACCTGGCAGACGTCGGTGACCGCGCCGAGGTCGACCTGCAACCACTGCGGGTCACTGAAGGCGCTGGACCACCGGGTCGCGGTGTTGCCGTCGACGGCCTTGTTGGGGGTCAGGTTGCCGTTCTCGTTGGACGAGGAGGTGGCGGGCTTGTTGAGCGCGACGTTGGTCGTGCCGCAGGCGGCGTGCGCGACGCCCGTGGTGGCACCGATGGCGGCGACGGTGCCGCCGAGCATGAGTACCGCGCTGAGCAGGGCTTTCGTCACCCTACTTGGGGCATGGGGCATTGGTGCATCTCCCTCAATTGGCGGGGCGGGGACATGTGCCTCGGACGGTAGTGACGCCCCGACAGCGGCGGCAATCGTTTGCCATCCATTTGCCAAACTCGATCTTCGGCGGTCACGTTGAGTCAGAAACCTGACGAACCAGCACCGAGTTGGGGGCCCGGGTGTCATGCGCCCCGGGGGATGCCTACGCTCACCTGCGAATACTTCTCCGGGGAGGAAGACAGATGGCCGTTCACGTCGACCTGCAGGCAACGCCCGAGGTGCTCCGCCAACGCCTGTATGACGGTCACCTTCTGGTCATGACGAAGCTGCCGTCCGTGGCGAAGTTCGTCGACCACGCCAGGCAGCAGCTGACCGAGCTCTTCGCGCCGCACGACCCGGAGCACGCCCACGAGCACTTCGAGCCGGCCGCGATGGCCGCCCTGCTCGGGCCGTGGAAGCCGCGGTTCATCCACGACGAGCGGTCCAAGAAGCTGGTCCGCAACATCATCGAGGAGGCCGGCTTCACCGCCGAGGAGACCCACTTCGACGTGCCGAAGCCCCGCACCTCGTTCCCCGTCGGCCACCTGACCACGGGCGTCGCGTTCGCCTTCCCGTGGCACCGCGACGTCTGGTACTCCGCGCCCAACCAGCAGCTCAACTGGTGGCTGCCGATCTTCCCGGCCCGCGACACCAACGCGATGTCCTTCGACCTCGACCGCTTCAACGCGCCGGTCGCCAACAACTCCGGCGACTTCGACTACTACGCCAACAACGTCGGCCGGCTCACCACCGCCGCGTCGGTCAAGCGGGAGGCCCAGGTCCGCCCCGGCGCCACCGACCACAACCCGCCCAACGAGCTGGTCGTGCTGCCCGCGCCCGGCCAGGTGCTGCTGTTCTCCGGCGCCCACTTGCACCGCTCGACCCCGAACACGTCGGGCCTCGCCCGCTACAGCGTCGACTTCCGCACCGTGCACGTCCCCGACGTCGTCGCCCGCCGCGGCGCGCCGCTCGCCGACACGTACTGCACCGGCACCGCGATCCGCGACTTCGTCAACGTCGCCGACGAGACCCGCTTCGACGAGGCCACCATCCGCTCCATCTACGGTGAGCCCCCGGCGGACGCGATGCTCGTCTTCGAGGCCCCGAAGGCCTGACGCGCGACCACCCGCGTTGTGACAGGGTGGCGCGGGTGACCGACACCAGGGCCGCCCTCGCCACCGTGCTCCACCACGCCGCCGCGGAGCTCGCGGAGCTCGCGAACCGCCCGGTGGACGGCGCTCCCGTCGAGGCCGACGCCCTGGCGGCGGCCCTGGACGCGCTGACCGGATCCGGCGACGGCTCCCTCGTGCCCGAGCTGCACGCGCACCTCGCCCGGTTCCTCGACGAGGGCAACCCCGCCGGCCGGGACCTGATCGCCTCGGTGCTCGCGGCGATCGCCGGTCCGGACGCGCTGCCGGCGCTGCTGGAGGCCGCGGCCCGCGACCTCTCCGACAGCCAGGTGGACCTGGACAACACCATCGCCGAGCTGCTGCGGGCCGACCCCGCCCGCGGGCGCCGGCTGGTGACCGAGTACGCCACCGACGGCAGCGTCGAGCGGCGCCGGGTCGGGCTGCACGCCTTCGGGCACCTGCCGGGCCCGAAGGACATCGCCCTGCTCGCCGCGGCCCTCCACGACCCGGACCGGTCGGTCCGCCTGAGCGCCGCCGGGCAGCTCGACATCGCGGTGCGGCACGACGCGGCGTACGCGGCGCTGGTCGAGGCGCTGCGCAGCCCGTTCGAGGAGACCCGGGCGGCGGCGGTCGAGTCGCTGCGACGGTCCGGGTCGCCCGGCGCCGCCGCCGACCTCACCCCGGCCGCCGACGACCCGTCGCCGCAGGTGCGGGCGGCGGTGGCGAACGCGCTCGGCCGGCTCGGCGGGGCCGCCTCGGTGACCCTGCTGCGCCGCCTCGCCGACGACACCGAACGCTCCGTCCGCGAACATGCCCGGGCCGCGCTCGGCCGCCTCGACGACCTCGGCCCGCTGCTGGCGCTCGCCGACGACCCCGCGTCCGGCAACCGGCGCTCCGCCGCCAAGGCTCTCGGCGCGGCCGTCGACGCCGATCCCCTGGCGGCACGGCGCCTGGCGGAGCTGCTGCGCGACGACGTGGCGGCGGTGCGGGCGGAGGCCGTGAGCGCACTGTTCGCGACCCGGGACCGGGGCCGGTGGGCGCCGCTGGTGCTCGGCCTCGCCGACGACCCCGACCCCGTCGTGCGGCAGCGGGTCGCCGTCATCCTCAGCCACCTGGACCGGGTCGCGGCGGTGCCGGTGCTCCGGCGGTACATGAGCGACAACGACCCAACGGTGCGCTGGGTCGCCTCGACGCGGCTGGCACAATGACGCGGATGCTGACAGTTGGTGCGATCGTCCTCGGCGTCGACGACGTGGCGCGGGCCACCCGCTTCTGGCGGGAGGCGGTGGGGTACCGTCGGCACGAGACCGGGTTCGGCGGTGCCGCGACGATCCTGGTGCCACCGGACGGCGTCGGCACGCCGATCGCTTTGCAGCGCAACGTCACCGCCCCGCAGGCTCACCCGCGGATCCACCTTGACCTGCACGTCGCCGACGCCGCACAGCTGTCGGCCGAGGCGGCGCGGCTGGAGTCGCTCGGCGCGTCCCGTGTGGACTGGGACAGCTATCCGGCCGACCCCGACTTCGTGGTGCTCGCCGACCCTGACGGGAACCGGTTCTGCATCGTGAATCTGGGTCACGTTCCTTCGGCGTAGTCCACGGTGGACACTGCCGCGGATCTGACTGTTGCCGGCAACAGGGTTGTGATGTTTCGGTGGGACAATGTCTGGGTAGCAGGCGAGCTTGCGCGGGGAGAAGGGGGAGCCGATGCGATTGGCCGTGCTTGATGTGGGCTCCAACACCGCGCACCTGCACGTGGTTGACGCCCACCCGGGAGGCCCGCCGCAGTCGGTGTTCCGGCTCAAGGCGCCGACGCTGCTCGCCGACTCCGTCGACGCGGACGGTGCGCTGTCCGACGAGGCCGTGGACCGGCTGGTGTCCGCCGTCATCGAGACCGTCGACGCGTCCCGCCGGCACGCCGTCACCGACCTGATCCCCCTCGCCACGGCGACGATCCGCGACGCCACCAACGTCGAGGAGATCCGCGACCGGGTCCGCGAGGTCACCGGCATCGAGCTGCGCTCGCTCAGCGGCGAGGACGAGGCCCGCGTGACGTTCCTCGCCGTCCGGCGCTGGCTCGGCGACTCCTCCGGCGCGCCCAGTGCGTCCGGCGCGCCCGGCGCGCCCGGCGCGCCCGGCGCGCCCAGTGCGCCCGGCGCGTCCAGTGCCCCGCTGCTCCTGCTCGACATCGGCGGCGCGACGACCGAGATCGCGGCCGGCGCCGGCGAGCAGCCCGGGTTCGCGGTGTCGCTGCCCCTCGGCGCGGCCCGCATCACCCGCACCATGCTGCCGTGCCACCCCGCCCGCCGTCGCGACGTCGAGGCCGTCCACCGGCACGTGCTGCGCTCCGTCCGGCCGTATGCGTCGGCCGTGCCCGCCGGCGCGCTGCAGGTCGCGACGTCGAAGACGTTCAAGCAGCTCGCCAGGGTCGCGGGCGCCGAGGGCCGGCTCACGCTGCGCGGCCTGCACGACTGGATCCCCCGGCTCACCGCGATGCGCCCCGAGGAGCGCGCCGCCCTGCCCGGCGTCGCCGCGAGCCGCTCCCGCCAGCTCCTCGCCGGCGCGGTCATCGCCGCCGCCACGATGGAAGCCCTCGACATCGACCACGTCGACGTCTGCCCCTGGGCCCTGCGCGAAGGCCTCCTGCTCCGCCGCATCACGGAGCTGTCCCACTCCTGAAGCCGGGGCGGCGAGGGCAAGGCCGCGCCGTCCCGCGCCTGTCGTCCTCTCCGCGCTTCCGATGTCAGTGCCGGCGCCGAGACCAACGTCGATGGCGCCGGGACGGGGGTACCGTGCGCCGTGACCTACTTCGCGACCTGACGCCCTACGCCTACGGCGGTGACACCGACACGCCGCGGTATGGCTGGAGCTGCGTGCGCCGGCGGAGTTCATCGAGGCGGTGCGGCACTACGACGCCGGCTGGACGACCCAGCCGGGACCCTGGATCCCCGCCGACGCGGAGCGCCTTTTCTGAGGTGGCCCGGAGCCCGCCCTCGACGAGTAGGCGGCCCCGAGCCGCTTCCCGGTGGGGTCAGGGGCCGTAGCGGCGGGTCGGTGGGGCGGCGGGTTTCGGGCCGGCGGGTTTGCCGGCGGCGGGGGCGAGGCAGAGCTGGGTCTGTTCCTGCATCGCGTAGGGCTGGGCGGGGTCGGGGCACGAGCCGGCCGGGAAGACCCTGGCGGTGACGGTGTAGGCGTCGGGCTCGGTGCAGTCGACGCGGCGGGCCTGGGCGCCGTCCTGGCGGACGCACTGGCCGACCTGGATCGTGGGCAGCTGGTCCGACGGCGCGACGGCGAAGCCGACCCACACGCCGGTGGCGATGGCCACGACCGCGCCGGTGAGGGTGCCGGCGGTGATCTTCGCGGCGCGGACGGCCTTCGACCTGGTGCTGCCGGGCGTGATGTTCGCGGGCTTGCGGCGCACCTTGGGGGCCTTCCGCGGCGCGGTCGTCGCGGGGGCGGGTGCCTGGCCGAACGCCGGCTCGGACCACGGCCAGGCTGACGCCTGCCGCGACGCGCCGGTCGGGTGCTGGTGGGGGTCCACCCACGGGGCCTGGGGCGGCGCGGAGGCCGGGGGCTCGGGCGACCCGGTCGCCGGGTACGTGGTCCACGCCTCGTGCGGGACGAACGTCTCCTGCGAATCCCACGCCTCCTGCTGGTGCCAGGCCTCCTGGGGGGCGTGAGCCGCGTGCGGGGCGGCGTCGCGGGGATCCCAGGCCTCGTGACGAGCCGAAGCCGGGTGCGGGTCCCAAGGTTCCTGGTGGCCGGGTGCCGCGCCCCAGTCGTGCGGGGGCGCGGCGGCGTACTGGTCCGGCGTCGTGCGCGGGTCCCAGTGCTCCCCCTCGGGCGAGCCCCAGGAGTCCTGCGGCGCCTCGTCCGGGGGCGGGGTCTCGTGCGGGTCCCAGCTGTCGCCCGGCGCCGTGGCTGCCTGGGGAGCCGACGCCCGCTGGCGGCCGGAGCCGGGGTGCCTGCCGTACGTCCTGCGCCGGGCGCCCGGCGAGTGGTCCGCGGCGGACGCGCGTGCGGCCGATGCCGGGTGCGCGACGGGAGGCGGCTGCTCGACCGGAGGCTCCGGCTCGGCGTCGGTCACGTGCGAGACGGCGGACGCGTGTGCCCTGGACGCCGGGTGCGGGACGCGCGGCGGCTCCGGCTCCGGAGGCTCGGCGGCCTCGGGCTCAGCGTCGACCACCGCATCAGCCACCTCGTCGGCCGCCGGCGGTCCAGACACAGGCAGCGCCGAAACCGGCGGTCCAGACACAGGCGGTCCAGACACAGGTGGTCCAGACACAGGTGGTGCCGACACCGGCGGCCCAGACACAGGCGGTGCGGAGACCGGCGGGGCGGAGACGGGCGGGGCGGAGACGGGCGGCGCCGCGGCCGACGGTACATCTGCCGGCGACGCAACAGGCGAAGCCGCATCGACCGGTGCAGCCGCCGATGGCACGCCGACGGAGGACGGTGCGAAGGGCGACGGCCCGGCGGTCGGCACGAAATGTGACGGCCCGCCAGCCGGTGCGAAGGGCGACGGCCCGGCAGCCGGCGCGAACGGCGACGGACCGGAGACGGGCGGCGTGAAGACGGGCGGCGACGACACCGGCGGGGCGGAGACGGGCGGTGCGGCGGTGGGCGGTACATCAGCCGCATCCGCAACAGCAGCAGCATCCGCAACAGGAGCGGCATCCTCAGAGGCCGCGTTCGAGGCAGCGGCCGCGGCAGCCGCGCGGGAGGCGGCCGCGGCGGAGACGGTGGCGGCGGTGGCGCGGCGCGGGCGGCGGGCGGCGTTGCGGGGGCGGACCGGCAGGCAGCCGTCGGCGACCGCGAGCGTCGGCCGGCGGTCCAGCGTCGGCTCGAAGCCGAGCCGGTCGCGCAGCAGCCGGGACACGAGCGGGATGCGGGAGGCGCCGCCGATGAGCAGCACGCCGGCGACCTCCTCGGCCATGATGCCCGCCTCCGTGATCGCGCCGCAGGTGGCCTCGACCGTCCGGTCGAGCAGCGGGCGGGCGACCTTCTCCAGATCTTTCCGGTCCAACAGGACCGATTCCTCGAACAGCGGCACCTGGATCGTGGTGGACTCGGCCACGGAGAGCAGCTCCTTGGCGGCGCGGACCGCGTCCAGCAGGCGCCGGCCGGCCCGCCAGTCCTCGACCGTCTGCGGGCGGGTGAGCCGCTCCCACCGGATGGTGTCGTCGGCGAGCACGGCGCCGAGGTGCCTGACGATGGCCGCGTCGAGGTCGAGGCCGCCCGCGTCGGGCAGGCCGCGCTGCGCGAGGACCTCGAACGTCGCGCCCGTCCGGCAGACGACGGCGGCGTCGAAGGTGCCGGCGCCCAGGTCGTACACGATGAGGGACATGCCGTCGGGGACGTCGAGGACGCCGGAGTCGACGACGTGCAGGGCCGCCGCGACGGGCTCGGGGACGAGCCGGGTGGGGCCCAGACCGATCTTCGCGGCGGCGCGGGTGAGCGTCTGCTGCTGGCGGCGGTCCCAGCAGGCAGGATGGCTGAGGGTCACGGTGCTCATCGGCTCGCCCGCGACGCGCCGCGCCTCTGCCGCCACGCGGGCCAGGACCGCCGCGTACAGGTCGGTGACCGGGCACTCGACCCCGCCGAGGACGACGCCGCCGGTGTCGACGCAGCGCTTCGGGTACGCGGCGAGCCGGTCCGGGAACGACTGGCCGAGGGCGAGCGCGTCACGGCCGGCGAGCAGGTGCGGCGCGTTGTCCAGACACGTCGCGGACGGCATGAACTCCTCGCCGTCGAACAGCAGCGGATGGTGCACGCCGTCCGGCCCCGCGAGCACCGCAACGGTGTTCGAGGTGCCGAGGTCGACGCTCAGCTGATAGCCTCCCACCCATTCAGGCTAAATGTCCCACAGGCCCGTTGTCTCACAGTTGGTACGGAGGCGCGACACCCCAACCCCAGCGCGGGACGGGCGCTTCCTTCGGCGGCTGCGCGCCCGGTTGGGAGTTCTCCCGCGCCAGCCTCGTGCCCCACTCCAGGTAGCCCACGAACGCCGCCCGGAACTCGGGGTCGCCGGGCAGGCCGACCTCGTCCGCGGTGTCGAGCATCAGGTTCACCCAGCGGCGCCGCTGCTGTTCGGTGATCGCCCTGCCGAGGTGCTGGCTCAGCATGTACGGGTAGCCGCCGTGCCGCTCCGTGTAGGTGGCCGGCCCGCCGAACACCTCGGCCAGCCACACCGCGACGTGCTCGGCGTGGTGCGGGCTCATGTGCGCGAAGACCGGCGCGAGCACCTCGTCCTGCGGGACCTTGCGGTAGAACGCCTCGGTGAGCTTCTTCAGCGCCTCGGTGCCGCCGGCCCACTCGTACAGCGTCGGTGTCTGGGACGAGTCAACGTCGCTCATGGGAACACCCGACCACACCCCGCGGTTGTCGATCAAGTACGCACCTTCTGGTGAGTAGGGGGCCCGTGTTGGACAAGCGCTACCACTGCCCGGTGGAGCTCGCCGTCGACGTGATCGGCGGCCGCTGGCGCCCGGTAGTCCTCGCGCACCTGAAGGAGGGCGTTCACCGGTACGGTGAGCTCCGCCGCCGCATGCCGCAGATCAGCGAGAAGATGCTGGTGCAGCGCCTGCGCGAGCTGGAGTCCGACGGCCTGGTCTCCCGCCACGACCACGGCACCGTCCCGCCGCACGTCGAATACCGGCTCACCGACGAGGGCGCGAGCCTCGCCCCGGTCCTGCAGGCCCTCTACGACTGGGGCTCCGCCCGGGCCGCCCGCACCGGCATCCCCGTCTAGACCGTCAGCAGGGTCTTGCCGATGGTCTGGCGGGACTCGATGGCGGCGTGGGCGTCGGCGGCGCGGGCGAGGGGGAAGGTCTGGCCGATGACCGGGCGCAGGCGGCCCTCGGCGGCGGCGCGCAGGGCGCGGGTCGCCAGCTCCGGGGCGCGGCGGCCGATCGCCAGCAGGTCCGGGAAGCCGAAGGCCGTCACGCCGTCGCCGGGCTGGGTCGGCGGGCCGCCCGCGGCGCCGTGGACGACGAACCGGCCGGCCGTCACCGCGAGGGCCGCGCGACCGATGGCGCCGCCGACCCCGTCGTACACGACGTCGAGATCCTTGAACGGCTCGGTCCAGCCGGGCGCGGTGTAGTCGACGGCCTCGGCGCCGAGGTCGCGGATCAGGGCCAGCTTCCGCTCCCCCGACGCCGCCCCGATGACGCGCGCGCCGGCGTCCAGGGCGAGCTGCACGAGGAGGCTGCCGACGCCGCCCGCGGCCGCCTCGACGAGCACGGTCTCACCCGGCCGCGGGCGGGCGAGCTCGTGCAGGCCGAGCGCGGTCCGGCCGTCGGCGACGAGCGCCGTGGCGTCCGGCGTGGGCACGCCGTCCGGGATCGGGACCGTGTCGCGGACCGCGGCGACGGCCAGCTCCGCGTAGCCGCCGGTGCCGTTCAGGCTCGCCACGACCCGCCGCCCGACGAGCGCGGGGTCGCCGCCCGGACCGACCGCGGCGACGGTCCCGCCGACCCCGTTGCCGAGCACGGCGGGCGGGACCGCGCCCGCTTTCGGGGCCCGGCCGGCCCGGGTCTGCGTCTCGATGAACGTGATCCCGGCCACCTCCACCCGGATCAGCACCTCGTCCGGTCCGGGGACCGGCTCCTCCGCCTCCCCCAGCTCCAGCACCGAGGGGGGACCGACCGCACGCCACCACACAGCTCGCATCACCCGGCGATCGTGCAACCTCAACTTGGGTTCAGGTCAACCCGGCGGTTGCCGTGATCCGCTATATGTTGTCGATGGACTATCCGGCGTATCTCGCGACGATGCCGATGCACGCGATCACCGAGGTCTACGGGGAGGACGGGCTGCGGGAGCGGTACCGGCTCGAGACGCAGCGGTTCGCGCCCCAGGAGCGGGAGCGGCTGGTCGAGGCGCTGGAGCTGGCGGCTCGGCTGCACCAGGACGACCGGCGGGTGCGGGAGCCGTATGTCAACCATCTGCTGCGCGTGGCGATCCGGATCATGCACCACTACGAGGTCGGCGACGTCGACGTGATCGTGGCGGCGGTGCTGCACGACGCGGTCGAGGACCACCCGGACGAGCTGGCCGGCACGCCCGGCGCGACGGCGGAGGCGGCCCTGGCGGTGCTCGCCGCGCGCTTCGGCGAGCGGACGGCGCGGCTCGTCGCGGCCGTGACCAACCCGGTCTACGACCCGGCCGTCGACAAGCACACGCAATACCGGCAGCACGTGCGCGACAGCCTGGAGCGGGAGCCGTGGGCGCGGGTGCTGAAGGTCTCCGACTTCACGGACAACGGCGTCGGGGTCATCCACACCACGGGGCCGAAGGTCGCCTCGTCCGCGGCGAAGTACCGGCCGCTGGTCCCCGTGCTGCGCGAGCTGGTGGCCCGGCCCGACACCCCGCTGTCGCGGCTGGTGAAGCAGCACATCTTCCGCCAGCTCGACCTCGCCGAGGAGCGCTTCGCCGCGATCCTGGACCCGGCGTGACCGGGGGCCGGTGACGAGTCCGGCGCCGGCGCTACGGGGCGACCCTGACGGCGCCGGGGAGGTCGCCGGGGTCGGCCCAGCGGTAGGCGGTGGTGAGGCCGCGCGGGTCGAGGTGCAGGGCGTTGAGGATGAGGCGGTGCTGGAACTCGGCGTAGACGGGGCCGGTGCCGTCGAACTCGCCGCGCAGCGCCCGGCCGAGGCGGGTGGTGTCGACCTCGCCGGTGCCGAACGGGGCCAGGCGGGCGGCGTCGTCGGGGGTGGGGCGGTCCGAGCGGTACCGGTGCACGAACCGGCCCTCCCGGTAGGCCTCCAGCTGCAGCCAGTCGGAGTCCTCGACCACGTTGGCCAGGGTGGCCCAGCCGGTGCCGGCGCCGATGCGCTCCGCCAGGTCGCCGGGGTCGGCGAAGTCGAGGTCGCCCTCGCGCGGGATGACCGCGGTCCGGTCGGGCGCGGCGGGCAGCGCGATCGCGTCGACGCCGGCCACGGCCAGCGCGTCGCAGACCGGTCCGAGCGCGGCGGCCACGAGCAGCGTCTGGTAGCTCGTCCCCATGCGCTGACGGTACCGTGACGGCGATGGACGACTGGCGCAAAGACCGTATCCGGTCGGCACTGGAAGGTCGCAACCCGGCCGTGCTGGCCCGGCTGTCGTCGGGGTTCGCGGTGATCGGCGACACGCAGTTCCTGCCGGGCTACTGCCTCCTGCTGTCCGACGACCCCTCCGCGGACCGCCTGGCCGACCTGACACGCTCCCGGCGCCTGGCCTTCCTGGCGGACATGGACCTCATCGGCGAGGCGGTGCAGACCGTGTGCGCGCGGCACGACCCGCAGTTCCGCCGGGTCAACTACAGCGTGCTCGGCAACCTGGACCCGATCCTGCACGCGCACATCCACCCGCGGTACGGGTGGGAGCCGCCGGAGCTGCTGCGCGGTCCGGTCAGCCACTACCCGGCCGCGGCGCACACGGTGCCGCTCGGGCCGGGGCACGACCGGCTGCGGGCCGACCTCGCCGCGGAGATCGCCCGGCTGAGCGCCGACTATGACGAGCCGGCCCGCATTCCGGAGGACTTCCCGGGCCTCTAGCAACGCGGTTGCTAGTTGCGGTACTGTCCGACACATGTCGGTCAGTCGATCCCTGCTGGGTCTGCTCGAAGGGCAGCCGCAGTACGGGTACACGCTGCGCCAGCGGTACGACCGCTGGTTCGCCGGCGGGCATCCGGTCGCCTCCGCCCAGGTGTACTCGTCGCTGCGCCGCCTCGCCGACGCCGGGCTCACCGAGCAGGTCGGCGTCGAGCCCGGCGGCGGCCCCGACCGGCGGCTCTACGGCATCACCGGCGCCGGCGTCGAGGAGCTGGAGCGCTGGCTCGCCGAGCCCGAGCTGCCCGACCTGCGCGCCGCCCGGCAGGTCCTGTTCGCCAAGATCGTGGTCGCGCTGCTGACCAGCCGGCAGCCGCAGCGGATCCTGGAGCGGCAGCGGCAGACGCACATGGCCCGCATGCGGCAGCTGCGCGAGGTCCGCACGGCGGGCGAACCGATCGAGCAGCTCGACGCCGACTTCGAGATGTTCCACCTCGAGGCCGACCTGCGCTGGATCGACGCCGCCGGCCCCCGCATCGACCGCATCCGGGCGGGTCTCCAGGAGCACCCGTGCTGACGGGCCGGGGGCTGCGGCTCGCGTTCGGCGCCACGCAGGCCCTCGACGACGTCGACCTGTCCGTCGCGCCGGGCGAGGTCGCGGCGGTCGTCGGGCCCGCCGGCTGCGGCAAGTCCACGCTGCTGCACGTCCTGTCCGGGGTGCTGGTCCCAGACGGCGGCCTCGTCACCTTCGAGGGCCAGGAGCTGAACGGGCTGTCCGACGACGCCCGCAGCGCGATCCGCCTGCGCCGCTTCGGCTTCGTGTTCGAGTCCGGCGACCTGATCCCGGAGCTGTCCCTGCGGGAGAACGTGGAGCTGCCGCTGCGCCTGCAGGGCCGCCGCGAGTCCGCGGCCGGGCTGCTCAAGGAGCTCGACCTCGCCGACGTCGCCGACCGGCTGCCCTGGGAGGTGCCCGACGACCAGGTGCTGCGGGCCGCCGTCGCGCGGGCGCTCGTCCACGACCCCGCCGTCGTCTTCGCGGACGAGCCGGCCACGGCCGTCGGCGACGCCGCCGGCGAGCTGCTCCTCGACGCGTTCACCGGCGCCGCCCGCCGCCGCGACACCGCGATCGTGCTCGCCACCCGCCAGGCCCGCGTCGCCGCGTACGCCGACCGCACCGTCTTCATCCACGACGGCCGGCTCGCCGACTCCCCGATCTGAGGACGCGACATGACACCCTGGCTCCGCCTCGGAATCCGGCTCACGTTGACCGGCGGGCGCCGGGCATGGGCCCGGATGGCGCTGATGGCGTCCGGCACCGCGATCGGCGCCGTGCTGCTGCTCGGCGCGCTCGCCGTCCCGGGCGTCATCGAGGCGCAGGACCACCGCGAGACCGCACGCGACATCATCGCGGGCCCGGTCGACAAGGCCGGCGGGACGCGCTTCACCATGATCCAGGACAGCATCGGCGGGCGGGAGCTCGTCCGGTTCGCGGTCGCGGCCATCGGAACCCGGGATCCGCAGGTGCCACCGGGGCTGGCGAAGCTCCCGCTGCCGGACCAGGCCGTCGTCTCGCCCGCGCTCGCCGAGCTCATCCGCACCGACCCGCGGGCCCGCGCCCGCTTCCCACAGCGGGTCGTCGGCACGATCGGCCCCGCCGGCCTCGTCGCCCCCGACGAACTGCGCGCCTGGGTGGGTGTCGACCCCGCGGCGCTCGCCGGCGCGCCCGCCATCATCGGCTTCGGCCCCCACGGCGAGCCGCCCATCCCGTGGGAGAAGTACCACGTCGGCGAGCGGATCGTCACCACCGCGCTCACCCTGTTCCTGCTGTTCCCGCTCGGCGTGCTGCTCGCCACCTGCTCTGCGGTGGCCCCCGGCGTGCCGAGCCGCCGGTCCGCCACGCTGCATCGCATGGGCGCCAGCCGCCGCCAGGCGGAGCTGGTCGAGGCGGCCGAGATCGGCGTCGTCTCCGCGCTCGGCGCGCTGCTGGGCACCGGGGTGTTCCTGCTCCTGCTGCGGCCGCTGTCGGGCGGCTGGCACCTGGGCCGGTTCCACTGGTTCGCCACCGACGTACACACCCCACCCGCGATGATCGCCGCGGTGGTGGCCGGGCTGACGCTGCTCGCCGTCTATCTCGGCGACTACGGCTGGCCTCGGCCGACCCTCGAGACTCCGGCGCCGCGCCCGAACGCGGGCCGGCTGCTCACCCCGGTGCTCGGTGTGGCGTCGGCGGCGTCGGTACTGGTGCCGGGGTTGCCCTTCGCGGCGCAGGCGACCCTCTTCGCCGGCGGCGTCCTGCTGTGCGCCGCGGGCCTTCCGGCGGCCGTGCCCGTGCTCACCGCCTGGCTCGGCCGCCGCCTCGCCACCGTGGGCCCGGTGCCGGTGCGCCTGGCCGGCCGGCGCCTGGACCACACGCCGTCCCACGCGCCGCGGCACGTCGCGTCGGTCGCCGTGGCGTTGTTCCTGTCAGTGGTCGGTCTGGCCGCCACGGCCGGTTACGCCGAATGGACCGGACCGAGCCCGCGCAACGGCACCCCGCTGGCGACCTACATCGTCTTCGGCCCGGCGGCCGGACTGACGGAAGCACCCGGCGTCGACCGCGTGGCGGGGTCGTCCGACGACGGCCGGCACACCGTCGTCGCCCTCTCCACCGATCCGGCCGACGCCGAGGCGTTCGCCGCCTACCTCGCCGCGCACCTCCCGGCGACCTATCTGCAGCGGCCCGGCGACCTCCGGCCGGTCCCGCTCGGCGGGCCGCTGGAGTCGGCGCACGGCTTCGACCGCTCCGCCGGGCTGGTCCTGCCGTCGGTGACCCTCGCCGTCGCCGCGCTGCTCGCCGGGGCCGCGTTCGGGGTCGGCGCCATCGGACGGTTCCTGCGGCACCGCCGGCGCAACGCCCGTCTCCTCGTCCTCGGCGCGCCGTGGCGCACGGTCGCCGCGGCGGAGTTCCTGGCCGCCGCGGTCCCGCTCGTCGTCGCCCTGGCCCTGGCCGGCGCCTGCGCCGGCGTCGTGCTCACCGCCTGGACCCGGACCCTGTCACTGTCCACATCGGACATCCTGGGCGCCGCGGCCCCGGCGCTGTGGGTCGCGGCCGCGCTGCTGGGCGTCCTGGCCGTGATCGCGCCCGCCGCCGTCCGCCGCCGGGCCACCGCCACCGACCTGCGCCGCGCCTAGGATGGTGGCGTGACGATCCTCGTGACCGGCGCGACCGGCAACGTGGGCAGGCTCGTGGTGCAGCGGCTCGCCGCGCGGGGAGCGCGGGTCCGCGCCCTCACCCGCTCGCCCGGCACGGCACGGTTTCCGGATGGCGTCGAGGTGCTCGGCGGTGACCTCGACGACCCGGCATCGCTCGCCGGCGCGCTCGCCGGGGTCTCCCGGATGTACCTGTTCCCGGTCGCCCGCACCGCCCGCGACGTGGTGGAGCTGGCGGCGCGGGCCGGCGTCGAGCGGATCGTCACCCTGTCCTCGGGCGCCGTCACCGGCGGATTCGACACCGATTTCCACCTGCCGGTCGAGCGGGCCGTCGAGGGCTCCGGCCTGCGGTGGACGCACGTTCGCCCCGGCGAGTTCATGCTCAACAAGCTGTGGCTGTGGGGACCGTCGATCCGCGCCGAGGGCGTCGTCCGCGAGCCGTTCCCCGACGCCGCGTGGTGCCCGGTCCACGAGGCCGACATCGCCGACGTCGCGGCCGTGGCGCTGCTGGAGGACGGGCACCACGGCAGGGCGTACGACGTGAACGGCCCCGCGGTGATCACCCGCCGGGAGCAGGTCGACGCGATCGCCGCGGCGACCGGCCGGCCGGTGCGGCTCGAGGTGGTGACCGCGGGGCGGGCCCGGGAGCTGTACCGCGCGCAGGGCGGTTTCGCGGCGGCCAACGCCGACTTCCTGCTCGGGTTCGAGGACTACTCCGGCAACACGCCCTCCACCGCCCTCGAGGCCGGCGTCGAGGCCGCCGCGCCGGTCCCGGTGGAGCTGCCGACGGCGACGCCGGTGACCGGGCGGGCGGCCCGCACGTTCGCGGAGTGGGCCCGCGACCACGCTGCGGACCTCAGGGACCTCAGCTGACGACCGGGGTGTTCTGGCAGGCGGTCAGCAGCCAGTGGCCGTCATCGAGGGCCATCACGTAGACGGGGCTGCCCTCGGCGGTGCCGTCGGGCGACACCGTCGTCTGCCGGACCCGCGCGGCGGCCACGTCGGGCCGGATGAACAGGACGTCGACCAGCTCATACGTGACGGTCGTGCCGTGCATCGCGCCGGGCAGCACCTTCCGCGTGAACTCGCCGATCTCGTCCCGGCCGGTCAGCCGCTTCCCGTGCCCCGTGGTCCAGACCGCGTCGTGGCGGAACAGCGCGACGAAGTCGTCGACCGCCTCCCGCCGCTGCGCGTCCTGCACCCTACCGACGACGTCCCGGATCGCTGCGATCGCTGTGTCCATGCCGGACACCATCCGACCTCAACCGGGCTTCAGGTCAAGCCCCGTCGGCGCCGAACGCGTCGTTGACGGTGGGGAAGACGGGGACGCGCTGGTGCAGGCCCGCCAACATGAGGATCCGCAGCTGCAAGGTGCCGGGGGCGACGATGAGGCACAGCCGCAGCCCCTTGGCGCCGCAGGCGTCGGCGAACTGCAGGAACAGCCGGACCGCGGCGGCGCTGAGAAACTCGACGGCGAGCAGGTCGACGATGACGAGGCTGGGCGGCGGCATGGACACCACCGCCGTCCAGCACTCGCCGTGCACGGCCCCGCTGGTGTCGGCGTCCACGTCGCCGACGATCCGCAGGATGAGGGCCTCGGGGGTGATGACCGGTGTGACGGCGGCCCGGGCACGGTCAGGTTCCATGGTTTCACCATTCTGACGTGCTGGGTGGAGCCGGTCACGGTGCGGTTCCTCAGTCGGGCCCGGCGGCGGCGTCAGGGTCGCGGGTGTCATGGTCGAGGGCGACCAGCGACATGTCTTCTGCGACCGGACCGCTGGACAGCTCCGATCGGGTCGCACCCGCTCGCCCGCACGATCAATCCGCCGGCCCGCCCCCATGCCCGTGCGCCGCGACACCTTCACGCAGCCCGCCCTCAGCGGGGCGTCGCCGGTGACAGGTCGCCGCTGATGCCGCACGGCTCGGCACACTTCAGAAACGCGAAGCCGTGACTCAGCAGCGTTGCCTGGGAGCCGCGCCACCACGCCTCGAACCCGCACGCCATCAGCACCAGCGCGACGAGCGCGAACGCAACCTTCCGCATCACGGTCAGCCGGACAGGACGGCGGACAGGGCGCTGGCCTGGGTGCGCCAGTCCGCGGGGGCGGACGAGGAGGCGGCCCAGCGGGAGCTGACCCGGTTCAGGGAGTCGCGGCCGTTCCACACGGTGTTCGCCTGCGTGGTGCGGAACGACTGGAACTGGGTGCCCGCCTCCGCCAGGTACCCCATGAAGATCCCCTTGAACTGCTTGCCGTTGTCGTCGCAGGTGGACGGGGCGACGTCGCACGCCTCGGTGAGCACGCCGGAGCGGACCAGCGGCGAGGCGAGCGCCGCCGTGCCGAGCTGCCGGGCGCGGTCCTGGTAGGCGGCGGTGCCGGTGGCCCGGTAGAGCTCCATGGCGGCGCCGATCGCGAGGCCCTGGTTGTAGCTCCACACGGGCTGCCCGTTGTTGGCGCAGCCGGCGGTGAGCCCGTCGTTGACCAGCCCGGAGGCGTTGATCATGCCGCTGGCGGTGAACCAGTTCCACGACGTGACGGCGCGCTGCAGCCAGGTGGTGTCGCCGGCGAGGCGGTTGTGCAGGGCCGCGGTGAGCCGCACGTACAGGCCGATCGTGACCGCGTTCTTGTAGGTGCGCTCCCGGTCCCACCAGACGCCGCCGCCGCAGGTGGACGTGTCCCAGAAGCCGTGGACGTAGGCGGCGATGGTGACCGCCTCGTCGAGGTAGGCGCGGTCGCCGGTGAGGTCGTAGGCGGCGACCCAGGTCAGGCCCCACCAGGCGCTGTCGTCGATGGAGCGGCTGATGAAGTGCCCGTCGATCGGGTCGGAGGAGCGGGCGCCGGCCGGGAACGCGACCCGGTTCACGTCGAACGTCCGGCGGACCGTCCACAGGTACCGGGTGTCGCCGGTGCGGCGGGTGTAGTCGATGACGGTGCGCAGCGCGACGGCGGAGTTCCACCAGCTCGACGGCCACCAGGCGGTGCTCGGGTCGTAGGAGTGCATCAGCGCGTCGGCCATCGCCGAGGGACGGTTCGAGGACGGGCGCGCCCATGCCGTACAGGTGACGGAGCCGGCCCGCCCGCAGGCCCGGATCGCGCCGCCGTACAGCAGCGACACGGGATCGGCGGTGTTGAACCTGGCGGTGCGCGCCGCCGTGGTGCGGCCGAGCAGCGAGCCGCCGGGCCAGGACGCGCCGGCGTCCCAGGAGCGGTCCAGCCACACCTCGTCGCCGGCCTGCGCGCCCGACATGGTGCCCCACGCCATCCCGGCCGCGTCCAGGTGCAGCCCGAACGTCCGGCCGTTGAGGCTGGTCGTCCTGACGGTTTCGGCGTCGGTACCGCCGGAGGCCCCGTCGCACGTCGGTGCGCACAGCGGCAGGTGGCTCCAGCCGGTGCAGGTGACCCCGCCGGCGTCGCCGCACGCGCGGATCACGCCCCGCCGGTGATGGGACGGGTCGCCCACGTTGTACATGAGGGTGCGGGTGCCGGTCCAGGTGCCCGGGATCGACGCCTTGCCGAGCAGCCCGTCCCAGGTGGCGCCGCCGTCGAAGGACCGGTCGAGCCACACCGAGTCGCCGACGACGCCGGCGTCGATGCTGCCCCACGCCATGCCGTCCACATCGGACACGTGCAGCACGAGGCGGCGGCCGTTGATCAGGACCGTCGGGACGGGGAACGTCTCCTGCCGGGCGAGCGACGGGTCGCGGGTGTCGCAGTAGAGCGCGCAGATCGCGGCCGCGGCGTGCGCGGCCGGCCCGGGCAGCACGATGAACCCGAGCAGCAGCAGGGATACCAGGACGCGTCGCATGAGGTCACCTCAGCACTCTGACATCGGTGGTCGTCAGGGCCCGGTTCCAGACCCTGACCCGGTCGACCTGGCCGGGAAGGAAGTCGGCGGCGGCACCGTTCCACCTGCCGCGGCCGATCGCGAAGGCCCCGCCCGAGGCCCACGCCGAGGTTTTCGCGGCGGTCGCGACGAGGACGCCGTTGACGTGGAGGCGCAGCTGCCCGGCGGCGGCGTCACGGACCCCGACGAGATGGGTCCAGCCGCCGGCCTGCGGCGGGAACGGCGACACCGCGCGGGTCGCGGCGGCGCCGGCGGTGTCCGAGGCGAGCATGGCGAAGGCCCACGCGTTGTCGGCGGCGGAGTACTGCAGGTAGAAGCCGCTGCCCTGGGCGCCGTCCTGGCTCAGCACGGTCGCGAAGTCGGCGGTGGACGTGAGGTTGACCCACCCGGCGACCGTGAAGCTGCCGGCGGTGTCCACAAGGGACCCCGCGGTCGCCGCCGAGCCGCCGGTGAGGGTGAGGGCGCCGCCGCTGTACGTGGCGTTCCCGGACAGCGTGAGGCCGGCCTCGGCGGCGTCGAGCTCGAACGCGCGGACCAGGCCGGCATTGATCCCCGCGGCGGCGGCGATCTCGGCGGCGGTGAGCGCGTGGCCGAACGTGGCGATGTCGTCGACGCCGCCGATGAAGAAGTCGGCGGGCGCGCCGTTCCACTTGCCGCGGCCGACGGCGAGCCCTCCGGCGGCACGCCAGGCGGTGGTGTAGGCGACGCTGCCGTGCGGGACGCCGTCGACGTACAGGCGGAGCTGGCCGGCGTCGGCGTCGTACACGCCGGCGAGGTGCGTCCAGGCGTTGAGCGTGGGGACCACTGTGGACAGTGCGCGGGTCGCGGCGGCGTTGTCGGTGTCGGCGGCGGGCATCGTGAAGGCCCACCGGTTGTCGGCGGCGGAGTACTGCAGGTAGAAGCCGGACAGGCGGGTGCCGTCCTGGCTGACGACGGTGCGGAAGCCCGAGAGGCTGCCGGGGTTGGCCCGGGCCATCACGGTGAAGCTCGTGTCGGTGCGCACCACCTGCCGGGCGGTGACCGGAGCCGTCGAGCCGGTCAGATTCAGCGCGCCGCCGCTGACGGTGCCGCCGGCGCCGAGGTCGTTGCCGTTGCCGCTGGCGTCCGACGGCCCGGTGGTGAAGGGCCACGCGCCGGTGAGGCCGTTCGGCACGGACCGCAGCGTCATCAGCGCCAGGGCGCCGCCCATCACGGGTCGGGCCGCGAAACCCTGCTGGTTGCCGGAGTCGGTGTCGTGCCAGTCGGAGAACGGCACCCGCGACGTGGTCGTGTTGGCGTACAGGTACGCCTTGGCGATGAGCGCGTCGCGAGCGGCCGGCTGCGCGGCGAGGAAGCCGGCCGTCCACAGCTCCCAGTCGACCTTCGTGTACCCGTGCCGCGGGTCGAGCGGCACCCCGTAGGCGTGCTGCTGCGACAGGTACCAGGCGGCCTCCTCCGCGGCGATCGCCGGTGGGACCAGGTTGGTGCCGAGCAGCCGGTCGGCGAACCCGTTGTACTTCAGGCTCCACGTGGTGTCGGCGCCGTCGTAGGTGAGCTTCAGGTGGGTGCGGCCGCCGTTCTGCGCCATCGTCGCCCACTGTCCGATGTAGGACTTCGCGGTGGCGGCGTAGGTGGTGGTGACGCCGGCGGCGCGGGCGATCGAGTCCATCGCGGCGATGCCGACGATGCCCTTCAGCGCGAGGTTGACGCTGTGGGCGATGAAGCCGGTGAAGTCGTCGGTCTGGTTCTGGTTGCCGGGGTCGGGCAGGTTCGCGACGAGGTAGTCGGCCCACTGGCGCAGCTTCGCCAGGTGCGCGGTGGCGTAGGCGGTGGCCTTCGCGGCGGGCATCCGGGCGATGAGCGCGGCGACCATGATGAGCATGTTCGCGGACTCCTCGACCGGCATGTCCTCCTCGTCGGTGCCGATCCGGCCGAACGCGTTGGGGTAGACGCCGAGGTCGTGCGGCGCGTGCGGCTTGTCGAACCCCCGCAGCTCGGTGTAGTCGAACAGCGGCGCGAGCAGCAGCTCCAGGTAGCGGGGGCTCAGCGCGAGGTACGCGGGGAACGCCGGGTACATGACGTCGACGGTGCTGAAGTCGCCGTTGGACGAGATCTCCTTCAGCGTGACCCACGGCGCGCCGCCCCGGCTGACGAGCTCGGTGCCGCCGAACGCCTGCCGCAGCACGAGCGAGCACAGCGCCGCGTACTGCGTGCCGCCCGCCTGCTGCGCGGCCGCGGTGACGGCGGCGTCGGTCGCGGCGGCGCCGGCCCGGGCCGCGTCGCGGTCGGCGCGGAACCAGCGCAGCATGTCCTGCCAGGTCCCCCACTGGGTGCGCCAGTACGGGTCGAGGTCGGCGCCCAGGTAGGACACGGCCGGCGTGCGCACGTGCCCGATGACGCAGACGACCGCCGGGCTGCCGGCGGCGCCGACCTGGCCGAGGTCCCGGCTGAACGCGAGGACCGGCCAGGCGTTGTCGATGGCCCGCGGCTGGTTGGTGTCGGCGGTGTTGAGCAGGGTCGCGTTGCCGGCGCCGCGGGCGCGCACGGTCGCGTCGGCGCCGGTCTGCCAGGTGAGCCCGGCGACCTCGTCGGTGGAGAAGACGACGGTGCCCCACGACGCCTGGTCGCCGGCCTCGCCGAGGACCGTCGGACTGGTCGGTGCGCAGGTGTGGACCCGCTGATCGCCGACGACGGCGGTGCTCCAGCCGATCTGCTTCGTCCGGTCGCCGTGCGCCCACTCGCCGGAGATGTCGAGGTAGACGCTGACGGCGTGGCTGCCGCCGTCGGTGGCGGTCGCGGCGACGCTCAGGTAGCTCATCGGCACCGACTGGCGGCGCAGGTTCGCGGGGTCGACCGGCGACAGGAACTCGACCTCGAGGCGGACGGCGCCGGCGGTGATCGTGAACGTGGAGCGGGTCGCGGTGACGACGAGCGCGGTCTGCGTGGCGAGGGGCCAGCCGCCGCTCGGCGAGCCCATGAACACGTAGGGCTGGCCGTCGACCCGCACGATGCCGGTCATCGCGGTCGCGGCGCCGGCCCAGAACGTGGGCCAGTTGCCGGGCAGCGTGTCGCCGCGCAGCCACGTCGACAGGTACGGCGACCGGACCGCCAGGGGCGTCGCCGGCGGCCGGATCGGGCTGAACGTGGACGCCGCCAACGCCTTGGCCGCCTCGGCGTCCAGGGTGACCCCGGCCGCGCCGGCCAGCCCGGCGAGCGCGGCGAGCCGGAGGACGTCCCGGCGGGACGCGTGTGGCATCGATGTCACGTTGGGCTCCCCATGGCGGTGGAAGGGCCGGACGGATTCGACATCAGCAAACATTTCCGCACGCAAACTGTCAACAGTCCTTATCAATATTCACGAAAGCCAACGGCCACCTCCGCGACAGCGGGCGGCCCGGCAAGGTTCGTACGATCCCGCCCGTGGAGCGCGTCGCGGTGGTGTACAACGGCCGGTCCGGGGCGTTCCTGGGCGGCGACCCGCCGCAGGAGCGGCTCGTCCGGCGCTTCGGCGAGTCGGGCGTGACGGCGCGGGTGCGCGCGTTCGCCCCGGAGACCCTCGCCGCCGACGTCGAGGAGCTGCTGAAGGGCGGGCCCGACGCGGTGTTCGTCGCCGGCGGGGACGGCACCGTCCGGGCGGTCGCCGAGCGCATGCTGGGCGGCGACGTCCCGCTGGGGGTGCTGCCGGCCGGCACGATGAACGTGCTCGCCCGCGACCTCGGCGTGCCGGAGGACCTGGACCGCGCGATCGGGGCGCTGCTGGCGGCGCCGGTCCGCCGGATCGACGTGGCGACGGTGAACGGCGTGCCGTTCCTGTGCAGCTCGACGCTGGCGATGATGCCGCACCTCGGGCGGCTCCGGGAGCACGCGCGCGGGCGGCGCGGTGCCGGCACGGTGCGGCTGCTCGGGCGCGGTTGGCGGCTGCTGCGGCGGTACCCCCGGCTGCGGCTGACGATCGACGTCGACGGGCGCGTGTACGAGGCGCGCACCAGGGCCGTCGTGGTCTCCTGCAACCCTCTCGACGCCGGGCCGGCCCCGATGCCGGGCCGGCAGCGGCTCGACGCCGGCACGCTCGCCGTCTACGTGACCGACGACCGGACCGGCTGGGACCTCCTGCGGGTCGCCGGCAAGCTGGTGCGGGGCACCTGGCAGCGGGATCCCGGGGTCCACACGTACATCGGCGAAACCGTGCGCGTGAAGACGCCGGCGCTGGCGATGATGAGCGTCATGAGCGACGGGGAGATCGCCCAGCTGACGGTGCCGCTGCACTACGAGCTGCGCCGCCGCGCGCTCGCCGTGCTCGCTCCGGGGGACCGGCCGTGACGACGATCGCGCAGATCTCCGACCTGCACTTCGGCCGGCACGTCCCGGCCATGGCGCAGGCCGTGCTGGCCGACCTGCGGACCGCCGCGCCGGCGCTGGTCGCGGTGTGCGGTGACCTGACCCAGACGGCGAGCGACGCGGAGTTCCGGGCGGTCCGCGCGTTCCTCGACGAGCTGCCGGCCCCGGCGGTCGTCGTCCCCGGCAACCACGACCTGCCCGGCTGGCGGGTGTGGACGCGGTTCGCCCGGCCGTGGCGGTCGTGGCGCCACCACCTCGGCACCGACCCGGACGGCCTGGTCACCTGGTCCGGCGACGGCGTCACCGCGGTCGGGGTCACCACCGCGCGCCGGTGGGGCCCGCACCACGACTGGTCGCGAGGGCGGCTCGGCGCCCGGCAGATCGCGGCCGTCGCCGCCGCGTTCGACGGGGCGCCCGGCGGTGACCTGCGCGTGCTCGTCGCGCACCACCCGTTCCTGCTGACCGCCGCCGGGCGCGCCCGCGGCCTGGTCGGACGGTCCGGTCCGGCGCTGCGGCACCTGCGGGGCCGGGCGGACCTGCTGCTCGGCGGGCACGTGCACCTCGCGTACAGCGGCCTCGTCGACGGCCTCGTCGTCGCGCAGTCCGGCACCGCGTTCTCCGACCGCCTCAAGGGCGAACCGAACAGCTTCAACCTCATCGAGGCCACCGGCGACCGGCTGGCCGTCACGGCACGGCGCTGGTCCGGCGACCGGTTCGAGTCGGGCCGGCACGACGCGTACCTCCGCGACAACCACCGATGGAAGACCATCGCTTGATCGACGCTCTAGAGTGTCGGCATGGCGTTGCGGGGTCGGCAGGTGCTCGTGCTGGTCGCGGCGGTGGTGGCGGCCGTCGCCCTCGCCGTCACGGGGATCGTGCTGGTGCTGGCCAAGGTCGGCGGCGGGGCTCCCGTGAGCGTGACCGCGACCGCCGCCGGGGACGGCGACCTCGAGGTGACCCGGGCGATGCTCCTGGCCCGGATGAAGGCCGCCAAGCTGCGCGACCCGTCGGTGACCCGCGACGGCGACCGCAAGCTCGTCCTGACCGCCCGCGGCGCCACGGCCGCGCAGCTGAAGGCGCTGACCGCGCCGGGCCGGCTGCACCTGCGGCGGGTCGCCGCGGCCGCCGACGGCTCCGGCGCCGCCACCTCCTCCCTGCCCGCGCCGACGTCGACCCCACCGGTCGCCGCGGCCCTCGGCGACGCCTACACCGCGGCGTCCTCGGTCACCACCGAGCAGGAGGCGCAGGCGCTGCCGGCCTCGGTACGGGCGGCCTTCGCCTCCCTGCCGCCGGCGGACGTCGCGACCCTCCCCGCCCGGATGCGGCTGCTCATCCCCGAGATCCGCTGCGAGCAGCTCTCGGCCCGCCCCGCCGACGCCGCCGGCGAGCCCGTCGTCGCCTGCGAGGGCCCCACCAAGCTGCTGCTGGACCCGGCCACCATCACCGGCGCCGACATCGCCTCGGCCGAGGCCGCCCGCTCTGAGCAGGGCATGTGGGTGGTGGTCGCGTCGTTCCGCCCCGACGCGCAGGCCAAATTCACCAACCTGTCGAAGCAGCTCTTCGACGCCCAGGAGCGCCTCGCCATCGTCCTGGACAACACCGTCATCTCCGCCCCACAGATCGCCGGCGTCATCCCCGGCGACGTCCAGGTCACCGGCAACTTCACCGAGTCCGCCGTCCGCACCCTCGCCGCCCAGCTCAGCGGCGGCGGCGAACTCCCCGTCACCCTGACCGTCGCCGTGCAGTAGCTTCCCGGCATTGGGGATCGTGACCGACTATTTCGTGGCCACCGCCGGACGCGCGGCGGCCGCCGTGGAGCACGGCCCGGCCGCCGAGCCCGACCTGCCGACGCTGGAGATGAAGTGGGTCGAGCCGGCGGTCCTCGGCAGCAGCCTGTGGGCCATCATCGAGGGCGTCCCCGCCGAGGGGGACCGCGTGCCGTTGGACCTGGACCGCTACGACGCCGCGGGCGAGATCGTCGGGGCGGCCGACGACTACGGGCACGGCGTCCTGCGGATCGCCGACGGGTTCGTGCGGGCCCTCGCCGGGCTGGCCGACGAGCGTATCCCCGCCGTCGCGGCCGTCTGGTCCAGGTGCGAGGAGTGGATCGGCGACTGGGAGCCGGGCGAGCTCGACGACACCGTCCTCGGCCTGCGCGACCTCGCCCGCGAGGTCACCCGCCCGGACCTGGGGATGTACATGTGGTGGTCCGGACCCTGACCGTCGTCTGACGATTCTGCTCAGGTCGCGGGGGTGCGCCGCCGATCGGGCGGCGGAGGCACCATGCGCCCTCGTCCTGGTCTCGCGGACCGAGCCCGGTCAGCACGGCAGGCCGCGGGCTCAGCTCGGGTCGGCCGGGGGGCGGCGTTGCCAGGCTCGGGGGGCGGTCCACTTGCGGAGCATCGCGGTGAGGCGGAAGGCGAAGACGAACACGGCCGCGGCCACCGCGACGGCAGGCATGGGCAGGCCCGCCTCGTGGGCGGCGGCGACCGCGACGGCTCCCGCGGCGGCGGGGATCGCGTACAGGTGGGTGTCGGCCTTGACGAGGGCGGGCGTCTCGCGGGCGGTGATGTCGCGCAGCACGCCGCCGCCGACGGCCGTCGTGATGCCCAGGAGAGCCGCCTGGATGGGGCCCAGGTCGTGCTCGAACGCCTTCAGGGTGCCGGTGACGCAGAACAGGCCCAGACCGGCGGCGTCGAAGACGAGGACCGTGAAGGACAGGCGCTGGGCGTACGGGTGGATGAAGAACGTGACGGCCGCGGCGGCGAGCGGGATGCCGAGGTAGGTGAGGTTCGCGAAGGCGGGCGGCGGCGTGTCGCCGATGATGACGTCGCGGAGGATGCCGCCGCCGAGCGCGGTCAGCAGCGCCAGGATCACGATGCCGACGACGTCGAACCCCTTCTGGATGGCCATGAGCGCGCCGGAGGTCGCGAACACGTACAGCCCGGCGAGCTCCAGGACGATGACGACGGCACCTGCTGACATGCCGACCAGTGTCGCCGGTTCAAAAGTTGTGGGCCGCACCGACCGGCAACAGGACGCTCCTCGGGGTGCGGCGCGGGCGGCCGCCGGATGATCACACCCAGGGTATGGACGCGGCCGTTTCAGGCCGGTAAATGCGTATTTTCCGGAAATGCTGGAAGTACGATCGCCTGGTTGTGTCGAGCGCTTCCCCCGGTGCGGACCGAGAGGGACCTCCTGCATGACCATGCCATCGCGGCGGCTGACCCGGCTGATGCTCGCCATCGGCATCGCCGTCACCATCGTCGCCACCGCAGCAGCACCGGGCACAGCGGCACCGGCCGGGCGCGCGGGCGACTGGACGCACGCCGGGTTCGACGCCGGGAACAGCGGATACAACCCGTCCGAGGCGGTCGTCAACGCCGGCAGCGTCGGCCGGCTCGAGCAGCGCTGGTCGGTGCGGCCCGCCGCCGGGGCGGAAGGGTGCGCGCCCGCGCTGCCGCCGCCGCTCGTCGCCGGCGGCCGGGTGTACGTGCTGGACGGCGAGGGCGTCACGGCGCTCGACGCGGCGACCGGCAAGCGGCTGTGGCGGGAGCCGAAGCTGTTCGACAGCCTCGACTTCCGGCAGCTCGTCGTCGCCGGCGGCCTGCTCATCGCCACCGGGACGTCGTGCTACGCCAACAGCGACCCCGACGGGCGGGTGGTCGCGCTCGACGCCGCGACCGGGGCCCGCCGGTGGAGGCTGACGCAGGAGCCGCCGGTCAACGCGCTCGTCGTCGACGCCGGCACCGTCCTCACGTCCGGGTGGGCCACGGCGACCAACGAGGACACCGTCATCGCGTACGACATCCGCGACGGCCACCGGCGGTGGGACCGCACCGGTGCCGTGCTCGCCGGCCCCGTCTCGTCGGCCGGTCGGGTGCTGCTGCACGACGCGAAGGGCACGACCGCGGTGACCATAGCCGCGGGGACGGCGCTGTGGCGGTCGAAGGTGCGGTGGAAGCCCCTGGCGGCGACCGCGGACCGGTTCCTCGCCGTCCCCGACCCGGTCGCGCAGGGCGACCTGCGGGGCCTCGTCGCGATCCGGGCCGGCTCGGGCGGCGTGGCGTGGCAGCGGACCGAGGCGGTGGACTCGGTCGCGACGGACGGGCGGCGGGTCTACGCGGCGGGCGGCGGCAGCGTCACCGCGTTCCACGCCGGGCGGGGTTCGCGGCTCTGGTCGCGGAGCCTGCCGGGCGCGCCGCAGGGGCCCGTGCGGGCGGGCGGCCTGCTGTACGTCACCGTCGAAGGCAGGCCGGTCGCGATCCTGTCACCGGTCACCGGCGGGGACGTGCCCGGCGCCGCACGGCTGGAGGGCGCCGTCCAGCACGTCGTCGTCTCCGGCGGCCGGATCTGGACCACCGACGGCACCACCCTGCGCGCCTACAGCCCGTGAGCCGGCGTGCGCCTCCGCGTCCTGCGGGGTGCGGGCGCCGGTCCGGGTGGCGCCGACGCCGGCGGTGACCACCAGGGCGACGCCGACGACCGCCACCGGTCCGGGCGCCTGGTGCAGCAGGAGCGCGCCGGCCGGGAGCGCCAACGCAGGCTCCAGGCTCATCAGCGTGCCGAAGGCGCCGGCAGTGAGCTTGCGCAACGCGTACATCTCCAGGCTGAACGGCACGACGCTCAGCAGGACCGCCAGTCCGAGCCCCGCGGCCAGCACGGGCCAGGAGAGGCCGGCGACGACCGCCGGGCCGGCGACGGCGGTGGAGACGAGACCGGCGACGACGGTGGAGACGGCGAGGCCCGCGTAACCGCTGACGTGGTCACCGACGTGCTGGGTCAGCAGGATGTACCCGGCCCAGCACGCGGCGGCCGCGAGGGCGAACGCGACGCCGGCCGGGTCGGTGCCGCCGTGCCACGGCTCCGTCAGCAGCACGACGCCGCCGCCGGCCAGGACGGGCCAGACCAGCGTCGCGCGCCGGCCGCGGACCGCCGCCACGCCGAGGGGGCCGAGGAACTCCAGGGCGGCCGCGGTGGCGAGCGGGATCCGCGCGACCGCGGCCATGAACGACAGCATCAGGCAGGCGGTGACGACCCCGAGCGCGACGGTGGCCAGGATGCTGGCGCGGGTGAAGTCCCGCCGCCGCGGCCGCACCAGCACGAGCAGGAGCAGCGCGGCGCAGACGAGGCGCAGGCAGACGGCACCCGACGGGCCGACGCTGTCGAACAGGCCGACCGAGGCGGCCAGCCCGATCTGGATGCAGACCATGGAAGCGATCGCGGCGAACATACCGCGAAGTAGACGGCATCCGGATCGTCCACGTCCACGTGTGATTCGCTGATGTACCGTTCGCGAATGCTGAACAATGACCGCCTGCTGCTGCTGGCGGAGCTGGCCCGGCTCGGCTCCATGCGGGAGGTCGCCGACGAGCTCGGCACCACCACCTCGACGGTGTCACAACAGCTGGCGGTCCTCGCGAAGGAGGCCGGCACCGCCCTGACCGAGCCCGACGGGCGGCGGGTCCGCCTCACCCCGGCGGGCCGCCGGCTGGCCCGGCACGCGGTGACGATCCTCGCCGCCGTCGAGGCCGCCCGGCTGGACCTGGACCCGTCCGCCGAGCCGGCCGGCACTGTCCGCGTCGCGGGCTTCGCCACCGCGATCCGCCGCTCCCTGCTGCCGATCGTCGCCGCCCTGCCGTCCCGGCACCCCGCGCTGCGCGTCCTCATCCACGAGCACGAGCCGGCCGAGGTGCTGCAGCTGCTCGCCGGCGACCGGGTCGACCTCGGCCTCACCTACGACTACAACCTCGCGCCCGCCCCGCTCCCGGACACCGTCGAGGCCACCGCCCTGTGGACCAGCGAGTGGAGCCTCGGCGTGCCCGCGGGCCGCGCCGTTCAGGGCAGCGCGCTGGAGGTGTTCCGGCACTTCGAGGGCACCCACTGGCTCGTCAACTCCCGCAACACCGCCGACGACGACGTGGTCCACACCGTCGCGGCGATGGCCGGTCACACCCCGCTGATCACCCACCGCGCCGACAGCCTCGACCTGATCCAGGACCTGATCGTCGCCGGCCTCGGCATCGGTCTCCTGCCCGCCGACCAGCCCACGATCCCCGGTGTCACGCTGGTGCCGCTGCGCTCCCCCGACGTGACGATGCGCGCGTTCGCCGTGACCCGCCTCGGCCGCCGCGCCTGGCCACCCCTCGCCGTCCTCCTCGACCTGCTGACCACCCCGGCTCACTGACTCCCGCGGCTCGCAGGGGTCTTCTCGCAGGGGGTGTTCTCATAGGGGGTCTTCTCGCAGAGTGTGGCCGGTGGTGCTGTCGACGTGGGTGGGGACCGTGCCGTCGTGGCGGTCGCCGGTGGTGATGGTGCCGGTCGGCTCGAACATGAGGATCGCGCCGCCCGGGGACGACGGGCGGTGCTCGACGCCGCGCGGCACGACGAACGTGTCGCCCTTGTGCAGCTGCACGACCCGCTCGCCGTGCTCGTCGCGGACGGCGACGTCGAACCGCCCGTCGAGCACCAGGAAGAACTCGTCCGTGTGCTCGTGCACGTGCCAGACGTGCTCGCCGAGGGTGTGCGCGATCCGCACGTCGTAGTCGTTGACCCGGGCGACGATCCGCGGGCTGTAGACGTCGTCGAAGGAGGCGAGGGCATCGGTGAGGTTCACGGGCTGCATGCCTCCCATGGTCCTCGCCCCGTCTTGTACGTTCCTTACTGCGCCTGCTGGGCCGCGATCTGGATCAGGTTGCCGCACGTGTCGTCGAACGTGGCGACGGTGACCGGGCCCATCTCCGTCGGCTCCTGGGTGAAGACGACGCCGAGGGCGCGCATCCGCTCGTACTCCTTGTGCACGTCCTCGACGGCGAACGACGTGAACGGGATGCCGTCCTCGATGAGCGCCGCCCGGAACGGGGCGACGGCCGGGTGGTTCGCCGGCTCGAGGAGCAGCTCGGTGCCGTCGGGGCGCTCCGGCGACACCACGGTCAGCCAGCTGAACTCCCCCATCGGCACGTCGTGCTTCTTCACGAAGCCGAGCACCTCGGTGTAGAACTTCAGCGCCTTGGCCTGGTCGTCGACGAACACGCTCGCCAGGTTGATGATCATGTTTGCTCCGGCTCTCTCGGGATCAGCCACCGCTCGACGATCTCCCGCAGCGGGCGCGTGTCGAGGTGGTGGTACTTGTACCGCCCCTCCCGGCGCGCCACGACCAGCCCGGCCGCCTCCAGGAGCTCCAGATGCTGGGAGATCGCCTGGCGCGACGAGCTGATGTGGTGCTTCATGGTGAGGCGGCTACAGAGTTCGAACAGCGTCTGCCCGTCGCGGTCGGTCAGCTCGTCGACGATCGCGCGGCGGGTCGGATCGGCGAGCGCCTTGAAGACGTCGCCGCTCATCTCGCTCATGACCCATTCATGATAGGCAAGCAGCTACTTGCATATCAAGTCTCACAGCACCGTCGGTGCCGTGATCGTGAACCGCGCCTCGACCTCCGCCCGCACCCGCTGCCGCTGCGGATCCAGTTCGAGCGGCGCCGGTCCGCCGTACGACGCCCGCTTCATCGCCCCGGCGTCGTACGCCTGGAACTGCGCGAACGACTCCGAGCCGCGGCTCAGCCCAGGGTCGGACAGCTCGAGGAGGTCGACGACCTGCGCCCCGAGCGCGTCGGCGTACTCCTTGCCCCGGACGATCGCATCGGCGACCGCGTCCCGCCGCACCTCCTTGAACACCGGACTGTCGGGCCGCAGCGACCACATCGGCCCGTGCACGTGCGTCTGGTCCTGGTTCGCGACGGTCAGCAGCATCTCCCCCAGCGCCGCGAAGTCCTTCACCACCACCGTGGTCGACACGCTGCCGGAATACGCGGTGACCCGCTCACCCTTCTTGCCCATCTCCGGGTGCACGTGCAGCCCGCTGGTCTCCCGCCGCTCGATCCCGTCGCCATACCGGTCGAACAGCCCTCGCAACGCCTCGACCCGCTCCCGCAGCCGCGTCAGAGTCGCCTCCCGATCCTTGTCCCGCGCGACCACCGTCACCGTGAACTCGGCCAACTCGGGGTCGACCTCACGCACCGCTTCACCACGCACCGCAACCACCGTCATCCCGCGAGCCTAACCACCACTCCCAACACCACCCGCCCAAACCAGCGCCCCATAGCCCCCGTGCGACTCCGAGGGCCAATCCCCCAGAGGCACACCTTCCGTCATCCTCTGAGGTGGAGCGCCGGGTGACCCGGTGCAGGAATTGTCCCCGCCGGCTGGGCCCGCTTCGCCCCGCGCGCGGGCACGGGCCGCCGTCCGTCAAGCGGGCCAGTCGTCAGGCGGACCCAATCGTCAGGCGGACCTCATCGTCAGGCGGGCCAGTCGTCGAGGACGTAGTGGCGGATGAGGGCCGCGTGGGACAGCGGCGTCGACAGGTCCGTCACGTCGCCGTTGGTCGTGTAGTCGAGCAGGACCACCTCGCCGTCCTCCGTGAGCCGCCGCAGCTCCTCGACCTGCTCCGCCGCCTGCTGCTCCAGCACCCAGCGATACGCCGGTAAGTAGATCTGGCGGCGGGCCGTCTCGTAGTCCAGCAGCGTGTCGCCCGTCAGCCCGCGCCGGTGCCCGTGGACCTGCCCGAACCGGCGGACCGTCCGCTTCAGCCCGGTCATGCCCGTCGCCGTGAGCTTCGCCGGGTCGACGTCGGCGGTGTCGAACACCTTCAGCGCCTGCCAGATGCCCTCGACCGACGCCCCGTCCGTCCCCGGACTGAACGGCACCGGGATGCCGCCGTGCGGATAGAACGGGCTGAGCCGCACCCACGGCTGCGGCCCCCGCGACGTCACGTCCAGCACCGTCGCTCCCGGGAACGCCGCCGCCAGCGAGGCCGCACCCCGCCGCCTGCTCGCCACATGCACCGCCATGAAAGCACCCCTCCCCGTCACACGCATCATGCCCCCCGGGTACGACAATTCTGGGATGGATGATCCGTACGACCTGGCCAGGTTCGTGGTCGCGCAGGAGGACACCTACGACGACGCGCTCGACGAGCTGCGCCGGGGGCGCAAGCGCAGCCACTGGATGTGGTTCGTGTTCCCGCAGGTGGCGGGGCTGGGGTCGAGCCACATGGCGCAGCGCTTCGCGATCTCGTCGCTGGACGAGGCGCGCGCGTACCTGCAGCATCCGGTCCTCGGTCCGCGCCTGCACGAGTGCGCCGAGGCGATGCTCGGTAACACGGAGGCGACCGCGCGCCAGGTCCTCGGTGACATCGACGCGATGAAGCTGCGCTCGTCGATGACCCTGTTCCAGCTCGCCGCGCCGGAGGACAACGTCTTCGCCAGGGTCGTCGACCGCTTCTTCGGCGGCGCCCCCGACGCCGAGACGATCCGCCGGGTCTGAGTCGAGGCGGTCCGCCGGGTCTGAGTCAGGCAGGGCGTTCGAAGGGCAGCGGCATGCCGGCGGCGTCCAGGACGCGGACGTACCCGTCGACGATGGCCGCGAGATGGTTCGCGGCGTACGCCAGCTCCTCCTCCGCGGCGGCGGTGTCGCCGGAGCGCAGCAGGTCCAGGGCTTGCTGCACCTCGCCGGCGAGGACGGACAGCGAGTCACCCTGCACCAGGACGCCGGGGTGACGGCGGCCGGGCAGTCGTAACACCGCGTAGTTGTGCTGACCCGTCATCATCTCGACCTCGACCCGCGCCACCTCCCGATCCTACGGCGGGTGCACGCCGGAGCAGGGTCGAGGCACTGGCACGTTTCCGGGATTTGTCCGCGTACGGAGTCGCCTACCTTCAATTCCAACAGCACACAGACTTTCCAGGGAGCACACGATGAGCGACTTCGACTACGGCCACATCGAGACCGGCGAGAACCACGAGGCGCTGGACCAGCTGCACCAGGTCGACGCCAGCGAGCAGAACTACGACTCACAGTTCGGCGTGTACGAGCAGGACCACGCTTCCGCCGAGAGCACCAGCTTCGACCAGGGCCACCACATGTCCTACACCGACCCGAGCGGCGCGCAGTACGAGGAGTCGGACTACACCTCCTACGACCACAGCGCGGCCGAGACGGACCACGTGTTCGCCGCGGAGGGCTCCGAGTCGGCGTCCTCGAGCGAGTTCCACGAGCTCGAGGCCCTGCAGGCCCGCCTGGACAGCGCGTTCGCCTCGTCGACCCAGATCAGCGGCGTCTCGGCGTAACAGCAAGCGAAGCCCCTGGCGTGAGGCCGGCCACCACCACGGTGACCGGCCTTCGCCATGCCCGCGCTTAGGAGGCGCGGCCGGCGGGTATCGCTGACCCATGGCGCAGTATGAGGTCAACGAGGACGCGGTGGCGTACGCGCGGAAGCTGATCGACGCGCGGCAGTACGTGCTGGACAGCGACTGGGGCGCGGCGCAGCCCAAGGCGGCCGACGACAACGCGTTCCTGGAGAAGCACACGTGGGACGAGTACGCGCGGTGGCATCTCGGGCTGACCGTCGGCCCGGGTGAGGAGACGAAGGCGCGCTACGCGTTCGCCTACGGGGACCTGCGGCGGCTGCACCGCACCGGCCTGATCGCCTGCGTGTACCGGGCGTCGGAGTGGCGCCACAAGGAGGTCGAGCTGGCCGCGCACGACCTCCTGCAGTACCTCGACGAGAAGACCGCCAAGTAACGCGGAGCTACGGCAGGCGGACGAACGCCACCACGTTCTCCGTGCGCGGCAGCGCCTGCAGGTGCACGGAGACGCCCGTGTGGCCGGCGTTCACGACCTGGTTTTCGCCGATGTACAGCATCACGTGGCCGCCGTTGTTGGTGAAGACGAGGTCGCCCGGTTCCAGGGCTTCCCGGGTCACCCGCTGTCCGACTTTGATCTGGTCGTACGTGATGCGTGGCAGCTGCACACCGGCGGCCTGCCAGGCTCGCATGACCAGCCCGGAGCAGTCGAACGTCTCAGGTCCCGCGGTCGCGAACTTGTACGGCTTGCCGACCTGCGCCTTGGCGTAGGCGATCGCGGTGGCGGCGCGGGCGGCCCGCGTGGAGCCGGTGATCGTCAGCGTCTGACCGATCCTGATCAGGGTCGAGGTGCCGAGGTTGTTGAGCCGCTGCAGGTCGGCGACCGTGGTCCCGTTGCGCCGCGCCAACCCCCATAGCGTGTCTCCCGCCTGTACGACGACCGTCTGCGCGACAGGTTGAGCGGGAGCCGGCGCCGCGTGCGCGACCGCCGCCGGGGCAAGGGCAGCTACGGCCGCGGTGAGGACGGCTGATGCCTTGAGCCAGGGTGCATCCATGCAACGGAACATAACGAGCCATACTCGGAAATGTCCCTCATATCCGAATATTCGCATCAGCGGGCGGGCGGCCGCGTTCGAAGCGGTGGAACGCCGCCCAGCACACCGCGAGCACCACCGCGAACGCCGGCAGCCACAGGATCCGCGCCGCCATCCACCCGGGCGTGTCGGGGATCGTGTGCAGGCCGGGGCGGGTGCCGTCGACCAGCAGCGACACCGCGATCATCGCCGTCTGGTGCCACAGGAACACCGTCATCGCCGACAGGTTCAGCAGCGCGACGCAGGCCCACGCGACCGGCCGGCGCAGCACCGCCCGGAGCGGCTCGAGCAGCAGCAACGCCAGCCCGCACTGGGCGAGACCGAAGGTGACCGCCGCGAGAGTCGGCGGGTTGAGGTTCGACAGGCCCTCGCCGGGCACCCCGACCATCGACGCGGGGTAGCCGAACCAGCGGATCAGCACCGCCGTCGCCACGGCCCCGCCGGCCAGCAGCGTCCAGCCGGTCCGCCGCACGTCGAGTGCGCCGCGGGACCAGGCCGCACCGAGGCAGAACGGCACCAGCCACCCCGCGGCCAGGTTGACCCAGCCGAGCCACTCGGGCCCGAGCGGCCCGAAGCGCAGCACGTCCACGGCGATCACCACGCTCAGCGGCCACTGCCAGTGCAGCCGCGACACCAGCGGCGCGACGGCGGTCAGCGCGGCGAAGACCAGCAGGAACCACAGCGGCGACAGGACCAGCTTCACCAGCGTGTGCACGGTCCGGTCGGCGGCGCCGGCGGCCAGCATCGCCGCGACGACGACCGCCCACACGCCGAGCAGCGGTGGCACCGGCCGCAGCAGGCGGGTCAGCCGCGCCGCGAGCCACCGGCGGTAGGGCAGCGTCCGCGGCCGGCCGGCGGTGTACCCGCCGACGAGGAAGAACACTGCGAGCGTCTGGAACAGCCAGGACACGGGCGCCAGGTCGGGCATGAACCGCAGCGGGCTGGCGCCGCGCACCACGCCGCCGTCGGTGACCAGCGCCGTCACCATCCAGTGGCCGAGCACGACCCCGCCGATCGCGAGGGCACGCAGCCCGTCGACCGCACGGTCCCGGGTCGGCGGGGTCCTGTCTTCCAAGCGCTGCGCAAGGGCGAGCAAAGCCATGCGGCGACGCTACGGTCGGCGCACCCGCACCGTCGTCACGCTGCGGGACTGCATCGCAGTACCACCCCGGTACTACATCGCTGGACGGCGTCCGGTACCAAGGTGGGCATGAATCGTCTCTGGTGGTGGTGCGGCGGGGTCGTCGGCGCGGTCGTCTTGGTGACCGGATACCTGCTCGCGACCGACTTCCCGGCCCGGTCCGACGCGCTCGCGGCGCACCAGCCCGGCACGTGCGGGCTGCTGACCGCCGGCACGAACGCCCCGTACGGTGTGGTCGCCTCCTGCATGATGCTCGGCCGGCGCACCCCGCCGGGCGGCGACCCCGACGGCACCGTGTTCGTCGTGCTGGAGACCGACCGAGGGCCGGTCGCGCTGCGCGTCGAGTACAACGGCGAGGGCGACGCGTACACCGCCGACGCCGTGGAGATCCCGGCCTATCTCGCGCCCGGCATCTCCGGCGACCTCGGCAACCGCATCAAGGACGGCATCAACCAGCGCGGTGGCCTGCGCGCCGAGCCGTGGCGGGTGCACGGCTGAGCACCGGGGCCCGAGACCCAGGCCCAAAGACCTAGAAGCCGGCCAGCCCAAGGCCCGACGCCGCGACCCACCCGCCCGTGCCAGGCTGAACGCATGGAAAAGCAAGCGAGCATGACCAGGCTGCTGCACCCGCACGTCGCACCGCAGGCGGGCGGGGCGCCGCTGGTCACGCCGATCCACCAGACCAGCACCTATGAGCTGCCCCGCACCGACGAGGCCGCACGGATCGCGGCCGCGGTGGCGCCCACCGGCTACTACACCCGGTATGGCTCGCCCAACGCCCGCGAGGCCGAGGCGATGCTCGCCGACCTCGACGGCGCCGAGGCGGCTCTGCTGGTCGGCAGCGGCATGGCGGCCGTCAGCGCCGCCCTGCTGTCCACAGTGGCCGCCAACGCTGGTGAGATCCTGGCCCAGAAGAGCCACTACACCGGCACGCTGACGCTGCTGCAGGAGATGCTGCCCGCGTTCGGCAGGCAGGTGCGGCTGGTGCCGCAGGAGGAGCTCGCCGCCGCGGCCGGCAGGCAGACCCGGGTCGTCTATGTCGAGACGCCCAGCAACCCGACGATGACCCTGACCGACCTGCGCGCCGTGCGGGCGGCCGCCCCCGACGCGATCATCATCGCCGACAACACCTTCGCCACGCCGTACAACACCCGGCCCCTCGACTTCGGGGTCGATCTGGTCGTGCAGTCGGCCACGAAATACCTCAACGGGCACAGCGACGTCACCGCCGGCGTCGTCACCGGGTCGGCCGCCCTGATCGCGAAGGCGTGGGAGACCGCGCGGGTCCTCGGACCGGTCTGCCATCCGTTCGAGGCGTGGCTGCTCGCCCGGGGGCTCAAGACGTTCCCGCTGCGGATGGCCCGGCACAACGCCAACGGGCTCGCGGTCGCGCGGTTCCTGGCCGAGCATCCGGCGGTGCGGGCCGTGCACCACCCCGGGCTGCCCAGCCATCCGCAGCACGACCTCGCCGTCCGGCAGATGCGCGGGCACGGCGGCATGCTCGCCTTCACCGTGGCGGATGCCGATGCGGCTGTACGGGTGCTGCGCGCGACCAAGCTCTGCCGCAACGCGGTCAGCCTCGGCGGCCCCGAGACCCTCATCACGCACCCGGCGTCGCTCGTGTTCGCGCACCAGAGCGCCGAGGAGCTCGCCGCGTCTGGCGTCGACGCGACGATGCTGCGGCTGTCGGTCGGTCTCGAGGAGCCCGAGGACATCGTCGCCGATCTCGCCGCAGCGCTGTCCACAGTGGACTGATGATCCATCTGGCAAGCGGTGGCAAACGGTTGTCGGCGTGAAGAACGCGCTGCTAGCGTCGGGTTTCATCCCCATTGGAGATGCTCGATTCCACCGCCAAGGAGTTGCTATGAGCATCAGGTCCGTGCTGCCCCGTGCCCTGCGAAGTCCGGCCCGGCGCGTCCTCGTCGTCGCGGTCGCGGCGACGGTCATCGCCACCGTCGGAGGGCTCGGCACCGCAGCCGCGGCGGACGACCCGCCGCGCGCCCAGTACCACGAGATGCACGCCAACTGCACCGTCACCCACCGGCTCGGCGACGACCCCATCGTGTTCCCGGGGCTCGCCGGCGCCTCCCACAACCACTCGTTCATCGGCAACCCCGCCACGAACGCCAACTCGACCCCGGCGTCGCTGGTCGGCGGCGCCACCTCCTGCGAGGACCAGGAGGACGCGTCCGGCTACTGGTTCCCGACCCTGCTGCAGAACGGCAACCCCGTGTTGCCCGACAAGCCGACCGTGTACTACAAGTCCGACGTCAAGGACTACCGCACCGTCAAACCGTTCCCGGCGGGCTTCAAACTGCTCGTCGGCGACGCCCGCACCCCGGACGCGGCACACTTCACCGGCAACTGGCAGTGCCCGGGGTACAAGGGCAACGAGATCCCCGCGTCCTGCCCGTCCGGCTCGTCGCTGGTCGTCCGCATGACCGCGCCGAGCTGCTGGGACGGCGTGCACCTCGACACCGCCGACCACAAGTCACACATGGCGTGGCCGGTCAGCGGGGTGTGCCCGGCCTCGCACCCGGTGCCGCTGCCGATGCTGGAGATCAAGCTGCCGTACAAGCTGCCCGGCGGCAACACGTCGAACCTGGCGTACTCGTCGGGGGCCAGCTACACGTTCCACTACGACTTCATGAACGGGTGGGACGCGGCACGGCAGGCGTACCTGGTGACCTACTGCATCAACGGCGGGCGCCAGTGCAACGGCTACGGAGAGGACCCGAAGAAGCCCTGACGAAGACAGCCCGGAGGCCCGACCGGCCTCCGGGCTTCATCCGGCACGCGCTCGTCGGCGACCTGGGGAATCCGGTCGCCATCGTCGTTCGGGGGCTGTATGCCCGCCGTCGCTCCGGAGGCCCGGCTCCTCCGCTGACAGCAGGACACTGGCGAGAGTTGGGTGCTTGACTATTTCGGGTTGAGACGAAATAGTCGGGGCGTGACGGAGGACGACGCTGATGAGGTGTTGCGGGCGTTCTCCCATCCGGCGCGGCGGGAGATTCTGCGGCACTGCTGGCACGAGCGGCAGTCGGCGGGGGCGCTCACGGCCGCGTCTGGACTCGCCGCGGCCAGCGTGTCGGAGCATCTCAAGGTGCTGCGCAAGTGCGGGCTGGTGACGCTGCACAAGGAGGGCACGTTCCGGTGGTACAGCACCGACCGCGCCCGTGTGGCCGACCTCGCCGCCTGGCTGCGTGACTTTCCCGATGCCGTATTCGAGGAGCAGCCATGACCAGTCCGATCGTCCACTTCGACATCCACGGCGCCGCGCCTGAGAGTGCGCAGCACCGCTTCTACGCCGGACTCTTCGGCTGGCAGGTCAGCCCGCGCGGGCCCGGGTACGCGCAGGTCAGCACCGGTGAGGGCGGCCTGCGCGGCGCGCTCGTCGACGCCGAATCACCGTCGGTCACCGTGGGCGTGGCCGTGCCCGACCTCGACGCGGCGGTCGCGCGGGCCGTCGCGCTCGGCGGCGCCGTGACGATGCCGCCGACCGACAACGGCTGGGTCGTCAAGGCGCAGGTCACCGACCCGTCCGGCAACCCGGTGACGCTCATCCAGGACCGGGCTTAGGAGAGCGCCGCCACCAGCTTCGGGAACGTGCCCTTCCCCACCTGGATCAGGCGGCTCTGCATGTCGCGGGCCTGCGCGTCGGTGAGGGCCTTCCCGCCCGTGCCGGCGACCAGCGTGATGGTGTAGACCAGGTTCGAGTCGACGCCGACGAGCGTGAATGTCGGCGCGGCCGGCTGCTGCAGGTCGGCGTAGGTGAACGCCTGCTCCCCCACGCCCGGGACGTCGGTGACGGTGCCGTTCAGCGCGGCGGAGTCCCGCAGCTGCTTGGCGACGGCGGAGCCGGAGGCCACGTCCTTGTAGACGGTCGGCATCGCCATCACCGACGCCGTCGTCACCGTGTTGCCCGACTTGTGCATCCGGCTCACCGTGCAGGAGGCGGTCCCGGCGTACGTGTTCAGGTTGCGCGACGGCGTCGGGTCGCCGACGGCTTCCTCGTACTGGCTGGTGATCGGCGCCAGGTCGACGGTGGGGCAGATGTTCTGGGGCAGCTTCGTCATCTGGAACCTGCCGGGCCCGCTCGCCTGCCCGCCCGTCGAGGTGCTGCCCGGCGTGCCGCCGCCGCCCTTGTCGCCGCTCTTGAGCAGCACGTACGCGACCACGCCGCCGCCGAGGAGCAGCACGACGACGAGGATGAGCCCGAGGCCCACCGCGATCCCGCCGGCCCGGCTGCCGCCGCTGCTGGCCGGCCGCTGACCCGGCGGCTGCCACGCGGGCGCGGCCGGTGGCAGCGGGCCGGGCGTCGCCGACGGTGGCCCGCCGGGCGTCGCGGACGTGGGCGCGGACGCGTACGGGCTGGCGGACACCGGCATCGGCGCCGGTCGCATGCCGCCGGCGACGGTGGAGTCGGGGAACGCGGCGGCGGGCATCCCGCCCGTGTACGCGCCGGTGTCGTAGATCCCCGTCGTCGGCGGCGCCGAGGTCGGGCGCCCCGGGAACGGCCCCGTCACGGGCGGACCCGACGTGGAGCCTCCCGGGAAGGGCGCTGTCACGGGTGAACCTGACGTCGGCCCTCCCGGGAACGGCGCCGTCGTCGGCGGACCCGCCGCCGGGCCTGCGGGGAACGGCGCCGCTGAGAACGGGGTGCCGGAGACGGGGGCGCCGGTGGTCTGCTGGCCGGGCTGGAACGCGACCGGTGCGGGCGAGGCCGGCGCCGCTCCCGGGAAACCGTGCGCCGGGGAGCCCGTAGGCTGCGTCCCCGCCGGCTGGAACGGCTGCTGGCCCGGACCTGGCCGGTTCGGCGTCGCGGGCCGGCCGGACACCGGGGAGCCCGGGGCCGCGCCGGCCGGGCTGCCCGTCGCGTGCAGGGCGCCTTCGGCGACGACGAGCTCCGGCTGCTCGGCGACGATCGGCGCGATCCCGATCGACTCGTGCAGCATGGTCGCCACGAGCGGGATCCGGCTCGACCCGCCGACGAGGAACAGCCCCGCGATCGCCGACGCCGGCACGGCCGCCTCGGTCAGCAGCGACCTGGTCATCGAGACCGTCTGGCGCAGCACCGGCCGGGCGAGCCCTTCCAGCTGCTCGCGCCCCAGCGGCACCTCCTTGCCGAGCGCGGGCACCATGACGACCGTGCCGCTGGCCCGTGACAGCATCTCCTTCGCCGAGCGCACGTCGTCCCACAGCTGCCGGCGGCCGGCCGCGTCGGACCACAGCGTGCCGTACGTGGCCTCCAGGAACGCGACGACCGTGGCGTCCACGTCGAGCCCGCCGACGTCGTTGAGCCCGTCGGACGCGACCGGTTCGAAGCCGTGCGGCGCCCGCCGCAGGACGGTGACGTCGCAGGTGCCGGCGCCCAGGTCGTACACGACGACGCAGGCCCCGACGGGAAGCTCACCGCCGCGGGTGGCGGCCAGGTAGGTCGCCGCCGCGACCGGCTCGCCCACGAGGTCCACGTCGGCGAACCCCACCTGCCGCGCCGCGTCGACCAGCACCGCGCGCCGGCCGGCGCCCCAGTTGGCGGGGTGCGTCAGCGTGACGGCCGTGACCGGCCCGGCGACCCTGGCGGCCTCCGTCGCGACCCGCTGCAGCACCGCCGCCACGAGCTCCCGGACCCCGACCTCCGCGTCGCCGAGCAGCACGCTGGTGTCGTCGACGCGCCGCTTCGGGTTGGGCTCCAGCCGCTCCGGCGCGCTGCGCGCCAGGTGGGCGGCGTCCCGGCCCGTGTGCAGCCGCCCGTCCGGCCCGAGCAGCACCGCCGACGACAGCAACGGCGACCCGTCGAACAGCAACGGCTGCACCCGCCCGTCGGGCCGCCGCAGCATCGCGATCGTCGTGGACGTGCCGAAGTCGACCCCGAGCTGGAAACCTGTCACGGTCGGCGAGCCTAACCGGTCCCGCCACCCGGCGGTCGCCGGACTGTCCTCCACCTGACGCAGCGGGACAGTCCCCCACCGGACACCGCGAAACCACCCCGCGAGACACGGCGAATGCTGCCGACCCGACACCGCGGAACCGCCCCACGGGACACCGCGAAAACTGCCCCCAAAAAGGTGCCCCCGCCCGACACCGTGGGACCGCCCCACGGCACACCGCGAGAAACTGCCCTCCACGGGACACCGCGAGAACTGTCCCCACCGGACCACCCGAGGCCACGTCCAGGGGCCGCCCTCGACCGCACCCCTACCAGCCGAGCGTGCCGGGGCCTCCCTTGATCGGGCCGGTGATGTCGCTGGTGAGCCAGCCGCCGTAGAAGTCACCCGGCTGGGGTGTGACCCGCTCGCCGTCGACCGTGCACTCGTCGAACCTGGACGGGTAGAACGCGAGCATGCCCCGCAGCGCCTCATATCCGCTCGCCGGCTCCTCATACGACCACGCGCCGCCGGCCACCCCCGCGACGTCCCAGTAGGTGGCGACGCCCTTGAACTCGCAGAACGTCTGGTGCGGCGTCGGCTGGAGGGGCACCGCCACGTCGGCGGGCGGCACGTAGTACACCGGGGGATGCGACGTCTCGAGCACCCGCAGCGCCGCACGCGTGTCGACGACGACCTGCCCCGCGTGCCGGACGACGATGTGCCGCGCCGTCGGCTCGACCCGGGGAGGCCGTGGATAGTCCCACACCGACTCGGTCATACCCCCATCATGCCGCCCGGGTACGACAGAAAACCCGGTAGCGTGCGGGAATGGCGACCGATCGGGCGGATCTGCTCCGCGAGCTCAACAGTCGACGCCAAGGCCTTCGACGCCGCCGTGGCGGAGGGCGACGTGGAGCGGTTCACGGGCTGAGGCTCTCGAGCCACGCCGCCACAGTGGAGACGTCGGCGCGGGTGAGGCCGTGCCGGGCGTCGACGGCGTGCAGCAGGGCCGGGGCGGGGTGGTGGGCGGCGACCCAGTCCCGGTCGGCGGCGCCGATCTCGTCGTCGAGCCAGGCGAACGGCCGGCCGGCCGCGAAGGCCACGAGCCCGGGCGTCTTCCAGTGCACCCGGCCCGGCGGGTCCTCGTCGGGGAAGTCCACGACCGGCAGCCGGGGCAGGCCGAGCCGCGGCGCGACGACCTCGTTGGCGTCGTCCATCCAGGTGGTCGCCCAGACCAGCTCGCACGGCAGCGCCGCGAGCCAGGTGCCGTGGGCGGGATCGATGCGGGACAGCAGCGGGTTGCCGCCGCCGGTCGCCGGGGCCGAGCGCGCAGCGACCGCGCCGAAGGGGATCAACGGACCGTCGACGTCGAGGAACAGCACCGGCAGCACCCGGGCAGCGTAGCCGCGGGGCGCGACAAAGTGGCCGCCTGCCCCGCCGGAAAAGCTGGCTATGGGCTCCTCAGCGGCGGATCGGGTGGAGGCGGATCATGCCCCGGCTGTCGCCGGTGGCGAGCCAGGCGCCGTCGGGGCTGAAGGCGAGGGCCTGGATCGGGGCGCCGGTCGGGCCGGTGGTGGCGATCCGCCGGCGGGTGCGGGCGTCGAGCAGGACGACCCGGCCGGTGGCGTCGCCGGAGGCGATGAGTGCGGCGCGCTGGTCGTACAGGAGCGACGTGATGCGCGCGGTGTGGCCGAGGTCGCCGGCGGTGGCGGTGGCGGTGAGCGTGCCCGCGGCCGGGTCCCACAGCTCGACGACGGCCGCGCCCCCGGCGAACGCGGCGACCGCCAGGGTCCGGCCGTCGGGGCTGAACGCGAGGCGGGTCGCGGGGCTGGTGGTCAGCGCCGCCAGGCGGTGGCGGCCGTCGACGGTGTGGACCTCGACGGTGCGGTCGTGGGCGAACGCGGCCCACCGGCCACCGGGGTCGAGCACGGCGTCGGCGGTGGTGCCGGCCGCGGGGTCCGGCTGCTGGTCGAGCGGGCCGAGCTCGGTGCCGGCGGCGAGGTCCCACAGGCGGTAGCTCCCGCCGGCGAAGCCGACCGCGACCGGGGTGCCGCCGCGCTGGTAGGCGATGTCGGCGATCCCCGCGGTCGGGCGCGCGGCACCGGTGGTCGCCGGGACCGCGGTCGTCGCTCCGGTCGCGGTTGCCGCGTCGGTACGCCACCTGCGGCCGGACTCGTAGCCGCCGGTCGCGAACGTGGTCCCGTCGGGGCTGAACCGCACCGCGCGGACCGGGTTGGTGTGGCCGGTGAGCGGGCCGCCGCGCTCGGCGTGCCCGGCGACGTCCCAGAGCCGGACGGCCGAGTCGCCGCCGCCGGACAGCAGGGTGGCGCTGTCGGGCGCGAACGCGAGGGCGAGGATCGCGCCGCCGTGGCCGGGCAGCTCGGTGGCGGCCCCGAGCCCGGTGGCGGTGACGGCGGCGGTGGGGGTGACGGCGGCGGTGGGGGTGACGGTCGGGGTGACGCCGGCGTGCTGCTCCTGCCGCGACGGGCTCGGACCGGGCCACCAGGCAGCCACCGCGGCGACCCCCGCGACGAGGGCGGCGAGCGCCGCCCACACGCCGCCGCGGCGGACCCAGTCCGCGACCGTGCGCGCCGGCCGGACCGCCGGGGCGACGGGGTCGATCACCGGCTCGCTCTCCCAGGCCGGCTCCGCCGGCGGCAGCGGCTCGAACACCGCCCCGTCGATCGGCAGGCGCGGCTCCGGCAGCACGGCGGTCGCGGGCTCCGGCAGCACGAGCCCCGGCGGCAACGCGTCGAACGGCGCCGTCGGCGACACGTCAAAAGGCACGTCAAAAGGCACGTCGAACGGCACGCTCGGCTGCCGCTGGCCGGGAATGTGCGGGTCAACAGGCTGGTCCGTGTGCGGGTCGCCGGGCGGCCGCGCGTGCAGGCTGCCGGCGGCGACCACGAGCTCGGGATGGTCCAGGACGCTCGGCGCGATGCGGGTCGCCCGGTGCAGCAGCGTCGCCGCGAGCGGCACCCGCGAGCCGCCGCCGACGAGGAACAGCCCGGCGACCTCGTCGGTGTCGATGCCGGCGGCACGGAGGGTCCGCAGCGTCACCTCGACGGTCCGCCGCAGGTACGGCAGCGCGAGCGCCTCGAACTCCTCCCTGGTCACGTGGATCGTCGCGGCCGCGACCGGGATCCGCAGGTCGCCGGTCGCGTGCCGGGACAGCTGCTCCTTGACCGCCCGCGCGCCGTGCCACAGCTGGTGGCGGGCCTCCTGGTCCGGCTGGGTCTGCGGCCGGTCCAGCCGCTGCCACACCGCGGGCCCCGCGGTCTCCCGGGCCAGGCCGACGACGGCCGCGTCGAGGTCCAGCCCGCCGACGTCCGCGATCCCGGCCGACGTGACGACCTCGAAGCCGGCGCCGGTCGCCCGGACCGCGCTGACGTCGAACGTGCCGGCGCCCAGGTCGTAGACCACCAGGCACCGTCCCGGCGGGAGCTCCTGCCGCAGGGTGCCGGTGAGGTACGCGGCGGCCGCCACCGGCTCCGGCACGAACCGGACGGCGCCGAGCCCGGCCCGCTCCGCGCTCTCGGCGAGGACGGCGAGGCGGGTCGGTCCCCACGTTGCCGGGTGGGTCAGCACCACGGTCGGCGGCGGCACGCCGGTGGACCGTTCGGCCTCCACCGCGACCCGCCGCAGGACGGCGGCGACGAGGTCGACGACGGTCACCTCCCGCTCGCCGAGCAGCACGGTCCGCTCGTCGACGCGGCGCTTCGGGTTGGGCTCGTACGCGGCGGGGAACGCGACCGCCGCCCGCTCCGCGTCCGCGCCGGTCAGCAGGTCGCCGCCGGGTGCGGCGAACACGGCCGAGGACAGCAGCGGGCTCGCGTCGAACAGCAGCGGCCGGGCGACCCCGTCGGCGCCGGCGAGCATGGCGACGGTGGTGGAGGTGCCGAAATCGATGCCGAGCCCCGCCGCGCCGTCCGTCACCACCCGATGACCTTACGAAGTCATGACTGTTCAGCGGTACACACGAACGAGGTACCCTGCGGGCTCGCCCGGCGAGCCGCTACGCTCTGCGTCTTGTCGCTCCCCCGCCGACAGCGAGGAGGCACGTCTTGGACGAACAGCTGCGCCCGCCGGCCGCGCCGTACGCGGCGCCCTTCGTGCCCAGCCTTTCGCCGGGCTCGCCGTCGGGCGCCTCGTCGGACCTGGAATCGCCCAGCGGCGTCCGGGGGGACCGGCTCGCCCAGGCCGCGGCGCAGGCCGGGCAGGCCGCTCAGGTCGCCGCCCAGGCGGCACACGCCGCGCAGGCCGCGGCGCAGGCGGCCGCCGTCCGGGTCGCCGGCGCCGCCGGGACCGCGACCCGGCACACCGTCGCCGGCGCCAAGCGGGCCGCGAGCAGCGTCGGCCGGTTCTTCATCGGCATCGGCTTCTTCTGGCGCGGGCTCGCGCTCTTCGTCCGCAGCCCCCGGCTGTGGCTGTGGGCGCTGCTGCCGGTCGCGCTGACCGCGGTCTGTCTCCTCGGCGTCGAGAAGGGCGTCTCGATGGTGATCAACGCCGCCGTCGACTGGCTGCTCGGGTTCGTCGCGAGCTGGCCGTCGGCGCTGCGGTGGGCCCTCGGCTGGGTCATGCGGTGGGTGGCCGAGACCGCGTTCCACCTGCTCATCACGGCGCTGACGGTGCCGGTGACGATGTTCTTCGGCGCGTTCTTCCTGCCGTTCATGACCCGGAGCGTGGTCGCCCTGACCGGCGGCGGCGTCACCCCGCCGTCCTGGTGGCGGGCGTCGCTGGTGTGCCTGCGCCAGACCGCCGTCGTGACGGTGGTCCTGCACGTCGGCTGGCTGGTCTTCCTGCCGTTGCTGCTGCTGCCCGGCTTCAACATCGCCGTCGCGTTCGGGGTCGGGCTGTTCTTCAACGGCTTCCTCGTCGGGGTCCTGGTGCTCGCCGTGTCGCTGCACCACCACGGCGTCCACGGCGCGAAGCAGCACCTGCGGTTCGCGTGGCGGCACCGCTCGTACGTCACCGGCTTCGGCATGATGAGCGTGATCGCGCTGATCCTGCCCGTGCTGTCGCTGCGGTTCCTGGTGATCGTGCCGATCCCCGAGATCTTCGCCGCGCCCGGCGCCGTGCTGTACCTGGTCACGGCGCCCGCTGTACTGGTCGGCGCGGTCCTGCTGCACCGCCGGATCCTGGCTTCCGCGACGCCCCCGCAGTGGGTCGATCCGGGCCTGCGGTACGGTCAGCGCCATGTCGGCAGTGGCCACCTTCAACTCCCTCAAGGCAGCTTCGGTCCCTGAGTTCACCCGCGATCCCGCGGCCGTGCTGGAGAAGCTCGGCACGCCGCTGCGCGTGTCCTTCGACTGGTCGGCCTACGTGATCCTGCCGGTGCTGGAGCTGCTCGGCGACCGCGGCATCACCCTGCACACGTCCGAGTACGAGCAGCTGCTCCACGACGTGCCCGAGGACGACGACAAGTTCACGGTCCTGCTGACCCCGCGGCACCGCACCTTCCTGCCGAGCCTCGACCCCGACGCCTTCGGCGACGCGGAGTTCCGCGACCGGTTCGCCGAGGACCGCATCGACATCGACCCCGCCGACGCGGGCGCCGCCGGGCGCGACGTCATCATCCTGCTCCACGACTGCGTCGCCGACGTCGCCGACGACGAGGTCATGGTCATCCGCATCGGCTGAGGTTCGTTCACCAGAACCGCAGCGCGTAGACCCCGGAGCCGGCGGTCGGCGGCGGGGCGGCTGTCCCGGTCGGCGACGGCGGCGGCGAGGTGGCTGGGCGAGAGCGCCACGGCGTTGGACGCGTTCGCCACGACCGGCGGCAGGCCGGCCGCCATGAGCGCCGGGAAGGTCAGCAGCGTCGCCCCACCGGCCAGCGCGTTGACGACGCCACCCAGCAGTCCCGCCCCCAGCAGCACGATCAGGTCCACGCGCCGATCCTGGCCGCTTCGTCACCACCTGTCTGGAACGAAGGTGCGGTAGCGCCCCGGCGTCGTGCCGAACACGGCGCGGAACTGCCGGCCCAGATGGCTCTGGTCGGCGAACCCGGACCGGGCCGCCGCCTCGGCCGGCGCCATCCCCGCCCGGAGCAGCCGCCGCGCGACATTCAGCCGGGCGACCACGCGGAACGCGTGCGGCGTCATCCCGGTCTCGCGGGCGAACCGGCGGATCACGGCCTCCCGGGACAGCGTGAACCGCGCGGCGAGCGTCCGCAGGTCGGCGTCCGTGCCCATGACGGCCGCCGCGAGCGCGGTCGGCCCGGCCCTTCGGCCCGGGACCGGCACCGCAATTCAGAATTCGTGCGCCCCGGATGTCGAGAACACCCGGCCGGCTCCGTCCCAGAGCGACCGACGACGCTGACCAAGGAGCGACCACCATGCGACCCACCGAGATCACCGAGGTCCTGAACCGGCCGATCAGCCAGGAGCTGCTGGCCCGCGACCTGTGCCGCCTGGCCTACGTCGCCAAGGACGGCACACCGCGCAGCATCCCGATCGCGTTCACCTGGAACGGCTCGGAGATCGTCATGTGCACCTCGACGAACGCCCCGAAGCTCCACGCGCTGCGCGCCAACCCGATGGTCGCCCTGACCGTCGACACCGAGGTCCACCCGCCGAAGATCCTGCTCGTGCGCGGGCGGGCCGAGCTGGACGTCGTCGACGGCATCCCGGACGAGTACCTGCAGATGAACGGCAGCTACGCGATGACGCCCGAGCAGCGCGTCGAGTGGGAGGCCGAGGTCCGCTCCCTCTACGACGGCATGGTCCGCATCGTCGTCACCCCGACCTGGGCGAAGCTCATCGACTTCGAGACCACCCTGCCGTCCGCCGTCGAGGAGCTGGTCCGCCGGCGCGAGGCTACGCGAGCCGCCGCAGAAACGAGCGCAGCACGGTGAGCCAGGCGCCGGGCTGATCGAGGTGGACGTCGTGGCCGGCGTCCGGGACGACGACGTGGTCGACGCCGGGGCGCAGGGCCAGCATCCGCTCCACCTCGCCCTCGGGGCCGGTGCCGGCCGCGCCGCGGACCAGCAGGGTCGCTGCGGTGACGGCGGCCCAGTCGTCCCAGCGGGCCTCGCCGGCGACGCCCCTGATCGCGGCGGTCATCACCGCGCCGTCGAAGCGGGGCCAGAAGGCGCCGTCGCGTTCCTCCAGGTCGGCGGCCCAGGCGGCGGCGAGGGAGCGGCCGCCGAGGAACTCGACCGCGGCCTGCCTGGTCGGGAACGGCACCGGCCACGACGCGAACCACGCCTCCAGGCGGCTCGGGTAGTCGCCGTCGTCGCCGCCGACGCCGCCCTCCAGCATCAGCAGGCCGCGGACCCGGTCGGGGTGCCACGCCGCGACGAGCATCGCGGTGTGGGCGCCCATCGACTGGCCGACCAGCACGGCCGGGCCCTGCGCGAAGGCGTCGAGGACCGCGAGGACGTCGTCGGCGTAGGCGCGGCGGGACACGTCGGCGGGGTGGCGGGTCGAGTGCCCGTGGCCGCGCTGGTCCGGGACGATCACCGTGTACGAGTCGAGGAGCCCGAGCGCGGTCGGCTCCAGCTCGGCGGCGCTGCCGGCCAGGCCGTGCAGCAGGACCACCGGTGGACCGTCACCGCCGGCGAGGACGGACAGGGTCACGTCGGCGCGGTGCACGGTCACGCGTCGTAGTGCGGGCATCGTGATCATCGTAGGCTCGCATGGTGACTGCATCCATCGAAGGGTTCCTCCGCGCGGCGGAGCGGCTCGGCGTGCACAGCTTCGTGCTGCTGCGCGGCGGCCGGACCGTCGCGGAGGGCGCGTGGCACCCGTACGAGCTCGACCAGCCACAGACGCTGTACTCGCTGAGCAAGAGCTTCACGTCGATGGCCGTCGGCCTGGCCGTCGCCGACGGGCTGCTGTCCGTCGACGACCTGGTCGAGGACCATCTCCCGGGCGGGGACCTGCGCGGCATGCGGGTGCGGCACCTGCTCACGATGACCACCGGGCACGACAGCGAGTCGGGTGACTCGATGGCCGCGGACCCCGACGACGACTGGGTCCGCGGGTTCCTGCGCCACCCGGTCGTGCACGAGCCCGGCACCCGGTTCGTCTACAACAGCGGCGCCACGTATGCGCTGTCGGCCATCGTGCAGCGGCGCACCGGCGAGACCGTGCTGGACTACCTGCGCCCGCGGCTCTTCGAGCCGCTCGGCTTCGGGCCCGCCACCTGGGAGACCTGCCCGCGCGGGATCGTCACCGGCGGCTGGGGGCTGACGCTGCGCACCCGTGACCTGGCGGCGTTCGGGCAGCTGTGCCTGCAGCGCGGCCGCTGGCAGGACCGCCAGTTGGTGCCGGCCGAGTGGATCGACGCGGCCACCGCCGAGCAGGTCCCCAACGTGGACCCGACCGGCTCGCAGGAGTCCCTCGACTGGCAGCAGGGTTACGGCTTCCAGTTCTGGCGGTGCCGGCACGACGCGTACCGGGGCGACGGCGCGTTCGGGCAGTTCATCGTGGTCTCGCCGCGGCTGGACACGGTCGTCGCGGTCACCTCCGGCACCACCGACATGCAGGCCGTGCTCGACGCCGTCTTCGCGCACCTGATGGAGGCGCCCGCCGCGGACCTGCCGCCCCTGGCGCTGCCCGCGCTCACCGGCACCGCCGAGCCGCGCGCGGATCTTCCGGGCCGCTTCCACACCGCCGACCCACCCGCACCGCCCCGCCGTCACCATCGTCCGGAGATCGACCAGCCTTCCCGGATTGTCGGTTTCGCCGTTGTACGAGCGGCGAACGGCTGGCTCGCGGAGCTGCACGACGAGCACGGCGTCCACCGGTTCGCGTGCGAGCCCGGCCGCTGGACCTCGTCGACCATGACCACCTCGGACGGCGTGGCCAACCCGGTCGCCACCACGGGTGCCTGGCTCGGGCCCACCACGTTCGAGCTGCGGATCTGCCACACCGCGGATCCGGCGACCCGCTCGTACACCGTGGAATTCGACGACACGGGCGCCACCATCACCCCGGTGGACTCGGTCGGCTTCGAGTTCACCGAGCACCCGGTGGTGCGCGTCAGGTCGTGAAGGTCCCGGAAAAGTGCCAGGTGGCTCCGATGCGGGGGCGGCGCGATCGTTGATCCGTCAGGGTCAAGTGCAACCGATAGCGTCGCCCCCTTCTCGTCGTAGCTTCGCGTCGTCCCCTGAGGAGCCGTCATGCGCCGCCTTGCCGTCACCGCCGCCACCGCCCTGCTGACCGCCGCGACCCTGACGGGGTGCGGCGTCCTCGACAAGGCCACCGACACCCCGACCCCCACCGGCGGCGCGGCCGCCGCCGCGTCGAGCGCCCCCACCCCCACCTCCACCCCCACCAGGTCGGCCGCCGCCGTCAACCTGCCTGACATCTGCACCCTGCTGACGAAGGCCGACGTCAACCGGCTCACCGGCCAGCGGGTCATGCTCATGACCAACGAGGGCGGCGCCACCTCCGGCGCCCGCTACTGCCAGTGGCAGCTCAGCTCCGGCCAGCTCGACGTGACCGTCAACATCGAGACCCGCGACCAGTTCGACGTGCAGAACAAGGACGCCAAGCAGGTCGACGGCATCGGTGAGGCCGCCTACTCCCTGGCCGGCCACCTGTACGTCTACGCCGGCGGCAAGGTCGTCGACGTCTACGCCACCTCCGCCTCCACCGACGCCGCCAACCTCAAGGTCGAGCAGCGCACCGCCGAGGCCGTCCTCCCGAAGCTGGCCTGATCCCCCAGGGCTCCCAGGGCCCCCCGGGGCTCCCCAGGGTCCCCGCCGGCTCAGTCGGTGGGGGTCAGCCCGGTCGAGGCGCGGAACGAGCCGTCCATCTCGAACGGCACCGACTCGTGCTCGTGCGTCACCAGCCAGCGCCCGTCGACGCGGCGCAGCCCCAGCGTCACCCGGAACCACAGGCTGAAGCTCTCCGTCGAGCCGCGCGGCACGGCGGTCAGGCGGTCGAGGCTGGTCGCGAACGCCACGTCGCCGTCCGTGGTGATCTCCAGCCGGGTGACCTCGCGGCGCGGCGGCGCCTCGAAGGTGGCCATCCAGGCCTCCAGCACGGCCGGGTCCCGGCCGTCGCCGGGCTGGCGCAGGGGCGGGGCCAAGTTGAACTCGACGCAGCCGGGCGCGTAGTGCGACAGGATGGCCTTGGCGTCACCTGTCCGCAGCAGCGCGGCCTTGCCCTCGATGACTTCCCGGATCTCGTCCATGACGGGTCCTACCTTTCTCTCTTTCCCGGGATGTCGAAGCCGGGCCGGCCGGTTTCGACATCCCGGTGAGAGCGAAGGGGAGAAACCATGAAGTACATGATCCTGATCCAGTCGAACCCGCAGTCCCTCGCGGTCTGGGAGACGCTGACCGACCAGCAGCGGACCGACCTCGGCCTCGGTCACCTGCGGCTGACCGAGGAGATGCGCGAGGCCGGTGTGCTGGTGGTGAGCGAAGGGCTGGGCGACCCGGCCCTCGCCACCCAGGTCTCGGTGCGCGGCGGCAGGACGATCACCTCCGACGGCCCGTACGCCGAGGTCAAGGAGCACCTGGCCGGCTTCTACCTGATCGACGTCGCGGACCTCGACGAGGCGGTCGCGTGGGCCGCGAAGGCGCCGGACGCCGCGTACACCCGCGTCGAGGTGCGCCCGGTCCTCGACATGAGCGAATGGGAGCTGTGACCGGGCTGCCGGACCTGTTACGCGAGTGCGCGCCGCAGGTCCTGGCCGCCGTGGTGCGCCGCTACGGCGACTTCGAGGCCTGCGAGGACGCGGTGCAGGAGGCGCTGATCGCGGCCGCCGGGCGGTGGCCGGAGACCGGCGTGCCGGAGCATCCGCGAAACTGGCTGATCACCGTGGCGAGCCGCCGTCGGGTGGAGCTGCTGCGCAACGAGACGGCCCGCCGGCGCCGCGAGGAGGCGGTGCAGCACGAGCCCGAGCCGCAGGTCCGCGGCGACGACGAGCTGGCGTTGCTGCTGCTCTGCTGCCATCCCGCGCTCAGCGTGCCGGCGCAGGTCACGCTCACCCTGCGGGCGGTCGGCGGGCTCAGCACCGCGGAGATCGCCCGGGCGCTGCTGCTGCCGGAGGCCACCGTCGGCCAGCGGATCAGCCGGGCCAAGCAGCGGATCCGCGACACCGGCACCCGGTTCGAGCTGCCCGAGCCGGGCGAGCTCGGCGAGCGCCTCACCGCGGTCCGTCACGTGCTCTACCTGATCTTCAACGAGGGCTACACCGCCAGCTCCGGCGACGCCCTGAACCGGGTCGAGCTGACCCGGGAGGCGGTCCGGCTGACCCGGCAGCTGCACCGGCGCCTGCCGGACGACGGCGAGGTGGCCGGGCTGCTCGCGTTGATGCTGCTCACCGACGCGCGCCGGCCTGCGCGGACCGGACCGGACGGCACCCTGGTCCCGCTCGCCGAGCAGGACCGGCGCCGCTGGGACGCGGCCGCGATCGCCGAGGGCGTCGCGATCATCACCAGCACGCTGGCGCGGGCCCCGATCGGCCCGTTCCAACTGCAGGCCGCGATCGCGGCGGTGCACGACGAGGCGGCGCGCGCCGAGGACACCGACTGGCCGCAGATCCTCGCCCTGTACGGGCTGCTGCACGCCCTCGCCCCGAGCCCGATGGTCACACTGAACCGGATCGTGGCGCTCGCCATGGTCGACGGCCCGGCGGCCGGGCTCGCCGCGCTGGACCGGGTCGCCGGGGATCCGGTGCTGGCCCGGCACCACCGGACGGCGGCGGTGCGGGCCCACCTGCTGGACCTGGCCGGCGACCGGGCCGGGGCGCGGGAGCAGTACCGGCTGGCGGCGCGGCGCACGCTCAGCCGGCCCGAGCAGCGCTACCTGGAGTCGCGGGCCGCCCGGCTCCTCCTCGGCTGACGGTCGTCAGCGGCCCGGGCGCCGCCAGAAGTCGTCGGGCAGGGCGGCGGTCTCGGCGCCGGAGCGTTCCAGGTCGGCGGCCCAGGGAAGCATCGCCTGGAACGGCGGGGCGCCGGTGGCGGCGAGCTCGCGGATCACGGCGACGTTGCGGGCGACGCGGCTGAGGATCGCGCTGCGGATCGGGGAGCGGTCGGCGGGGTACCTGTACGCGTCGAGGAGCAGGTGGAAGCGGTGGCGGCGGTCGGGTGGCGTGGGGAAGCCGACCTCTTCGGTGAGGTCCGCCGGGAACAGGGGGACCCAGGTCAGGGCGGAGAAGGCGAGGTCGTCCTCGGCTTGGCAGGGGCTGGCGGTGTCCCAGTCGACGAACCCTGCCAGGGTGTCGCCGGACCAGACGACGTTCCACGGCGACGCGTCCAGGTGGCCGATCAGGAGGTCCGGCTGCCAGGGGCGGCCGGTGAACCAGACGGCGTCGGCGGGCGGGCGGAACGCGGCCGTCACGGTGTGCAGCTGCCGGAGCCATCCGCCCACCTGGCGGAGGGCTTCGTCGGAGCGCAGCCAGTCCGGCCATGGGCGGGGGTCGCCCAGGGTCTCGCCGGGCAGGAACGTCAGGCGTTCGCGGCCCTGGTCGTCGAGGCCGAGGGTGCGTGGCGCACCGGCGAAGCCCGCGTCCTCCAGATGCCGCAGCACCGTCTGTACGGTCGCCGTCCATGGCTGGGCGGGGCGGCGGACCTCGTCGCCGACGCGGACGGCGCCGAAGCTGCGCCCGCCGGGGAGCCGGTGTTCGGTCATCCGCCCGTTCTACCGCGCCCGGGACGGCCGCGGCGACCGAATAATCACGGCAGCGGGGTCGCGTGCAGGGTGATCCTGGTGAACGAGCCGACGTGGATGTGGTCGCCGTCGGCGAGCGGGACCGGCTGCTCCGGCTCGATCGGGTCGTCGGCGCCGTTGACGAACGTGCAGTTGGCCGAGCGCAGATCGACCACCGCCCAGGTGCCGCCGGGCTGGGAGACGAGCAGGGCGTGCAGGTGGGAGACGGCGACGTCCTCGGGCGGGCCGGCGAGGTCGATGTCGGGGTAGCTGCCGCGGGAGCGGCTGCGGCGGCCGATGAGGACCTGGTCGCCGGTGAGGGGGAAGCGGCGGTCGGGGCAGAAGCGGGGGTAGGCGATGGTGGGGTCGGCGCCGTTCCACGCCTGGACGCGGTCGAAGTGGGCGCGGTCGGCGGAGACCACCACGTGCCAGCCCGCCGCCTCCTCCCGCGGCGCCGCCTCCGGGACCTCCGCCTCCGGGACCTCCGCCGGCGCTGCCTCCTCCCGTGACGCTGCCTCCTCCCGCGGCGCTGCCTCCTCCCGCGGCGGGGCGGTGGGCGGGACCGCCAGGGTGTCGTAGCCGTCGACCTCGCAGAAGCGGCCGGTCAGCGGCGTGCCGCACTCAGGGCACACCGCCGGCCGCCGCGGCGAGTCCACCGCGGGCGACGGCGACGAGGGCGGGTTCATGGCGGCCCCGCACTCGTCGCAGTAGTCGGTCGTCTCCGACTCGTGTCCCTTCGGGCAGACGGCCACGGTGGTCTCCTTCAGTTCGGGCGGACGCGCGTCGTCTTGCGGGACCCGAGCGACGCGATCTCCGCGTCGATGTCGACGTCCTTGTTCTCGGACCGGCGCTTCAGCTGCACGGTGCCCGTCACGGCGTCCTGGACCTCGACGACCCGGGCGAGCAGCTGCACGGTGTCGGAGCGGCCGGACTCGGTGGCCAGCTGGACGGCGCGGCCGAGGCGCGCGGTCGCGGTGACGGTGTCGCCGGCCTCGCGGGCCGCCAGACCCTCCTGGATCGCGGCGGCCAGCTCGGCGGCGCCGGAGTAGTGCGCGACGCGGCGGTTGAGGCGGGTCGACTTCTCGTCCTCGTCGGTCCAGACCGCGCGGACGAGGCCCTTGGCGAGGACCTCCTCGCCGCGCACGACGCTGACCCGGGCGGCGAGCTTCTCCTCGCCGAGCACACCGATCGTGCCGGGGTCCAGCTCGACGGAGAGGTGGTAGTCGCGGCTCTCCGCGCCCCACGCGCCGATCGGGTAGTCGCCGACGCGGGCGCTGACGTCGGTACGCCGGCCGGTGAGGTCGAGGATCTCCGGGTGGACCTGTTTGACGAAGCGGACCGTGGCGCCGGCGGGGGTCCACAGGCGCAGTGTCACACCGGCGACGGTCTTGCCCATCGCCGCCTCGATCATCGCGCGGAAGTCGGCCTCGAGGCCCGCCGGGTCCTTCATGCCGTCGGCGGTGCCGAGCAGCGCGTCGGCGACCTTGATGAGCTCGGCGGCGCTCCAGTTCTGCCCGACGCCGCGGCTGTCGCAGACGAACAGGCCCTTGCACTGCTCCAGGGCCGCGTCGAACGTGCGGGCCGACTCGCCGTTGCGGCCGTCGGTGAGCAGGATCGCGTGGCGGATCTCGGCGCGGTCGGCGAGGAACAGCTCGCGGGCCAGGGTGAGCCAGGTGCCGATCTGGGTGCCGCCGCCGGCCTTCAGGTGCTTGATCGCGTCCTTCGCCGCGGCGCGGGTGGCGGGCCCGGCGACGGCGAGGGCCTGCTGGTCCGGGTACACCATCTGGGCCCAGTCGGTGCCCGCGACGACCGCGAACGCCACCCCGTCGCGCAGCGTGTCGACGGCGACCGCGGCGGCCTTGCGCGCCTGCACGAGCCGCTCCCCGCTCATCGACCCGGAGCAGTCGATCATGATCACCTCGGCGGCGGGGGCGCCGGAAGCCACCCCCAGACCGCCGCCGACCGTGACGGTGACGACCGCGTCGGCGACGGTGGCCCCGACCGGCAGGTACTCGTTCTGGAAGACTTCCGCTACGACGTCGGTCATGGCCGGACCTCTCCTCGGTCTGCTGAGTGGATCGGGACGGCGACGACGGTGATGTTGTCCGCGCCGCCGGCGTCGCGCGCGAAGGTGGTCAGGGTGCGCGCCAGCTCCCTGGCGCCGATCGTGCCGTCGATGTCGTCGCTCCAGGTGGTGTACCGCGTGAGCCCGTCACTGGCGAGCACCAGCACGCCTCCCGCCTCCGGCCGCAGGGTGACCAGGTGCGGGTCCCCGGCGGGCGCGTCGGCGCCCAGCCAGCGGGTGAGCGCCGCCGCCTGCGCCGACAGCCGAAGCGCCGCGGCGTCCACACCCGCGGCGGCGAGCTGCCCGGCGAGCGAGTCGTCGACCGTGAGGCAGCGGGCGCCGCCGTCCGCGTCGAGCCAGTACGCGCGGCTGTCCCCGACCCACCCGACGCTCACCTGCCCGTCCTCGACGACGGCCGCGAGGAACGTGCAGGCCGGCGCGTCGACGGGCACCGTCGCGAGCTGGGCGACGGCATCGGACGCCGCCCGGTACGCCCCGGCGATGTCCCCACCGCCGACGAGCACCCCGATCGCCTCGACGACGGCGGTGGTCGCCGCGGTGTCGGAGTCGGGCGAGCTGGAGACCCCGTCACAGACGACGACGGCCCGCCGGCCGCCGGCGACCCCGATCGCGTACGCGTCCTCGTTGCGCCCCTTGCGCAACCCCCGATCCGTGACGGCGGCGACCCCGGGCAGCTCGTCCTCGGCGTGGTCGAGGCCGACCGTCCGCCGCGCCCCGCAGGCGTCGCAGTAGCCGTCATCACCCACCACTCCCCCGCACGCACCGCAGGGCCCGTCACCAGCCTTCGACGACCGCCAAACCCCCTCGGCCGCCCCCTCACCCATACGCCGCTCAATGTGACCCACGTCCAATCGACCAACGTCTGGGCGGGAGGCGGCGAGGGCGGATTCAGCGCGCTTCCCAGGCATACGCTGATCAATGTGTTGTAGGTCAAATTGACCAGCGTCTGTGGGGGTGGCGGCAGGATCAGCCAGCGCATCCGATCGGCCGGCGTCCGCTGGGGTGGCGACAGAATCAGCCAGCGCATCCGGCCGGCCAGCGGATGCGGGGGGTGTGGTCAGTGGGGTGCCGCATGACTCGCAGAAGCGGTCGCCGGCGGCGGTGGGGGCGGCGCACGACGGGCAGGGGGCGGTCACAGCCACGTCCGGGGGCGGACACGGTTGGCCTGGTCGACGAGGTCGATGCGGGTGTCCCGGTCGGGGGCGACCTTCGCCAGGACGCGGAAGGCGCGCTCCAAGCCCAGGCGCAGGTCCCGCTCCGACAGCCGGTGGGTCAGCACGGCGGCGGTGCCCGCGTTGCCGGCCTGGACCCAGGTGAGCGCGGCGCGCAGCGCCTCGACGGTGAGGCGGGCGCGGCGCTCGACGTCGAGGCCGAGGCGTTCGACCCGGCCCGAGACGTCGAGCAGGTCGGCCTCCGCGAGCCGGTCGGCCGGGGCGGCGAGGCGCGCCCTGACCGCGGCCACCTGTGCCGGCACGCTGTGGCTGGAGCTGTCGGGGACCGCGTCGAGGATCGCGACCGCGCCCGCCAGGTCGTCGCGGTCGGCGAGGATCCGGGCGACCCCGAAGGCGGCGCTGACGAAGGCGTGGTCGGTGCGCCAGACCGCCGCGTAGAGCCGCAGGGCGGTGTCGGTGTCGCCGCCGGCCTCCGCGGCGGCGGCGAGCGCGAGCTGCGGGGCGAGCTCGCCGGGCAGCGCGCCGTAGACGGCGTCGAACGCGGCCCTGGCGTCCCCGGGACGGCCGCCGGCGAGGGCGGCCATGCCGCGGTACCAGTCGACCCGCCAGTCGGCGTCGGTGATCGCGTCGAGGTCGGCGGCGGCCCCGGCGAGGTCGCCGGTGGCGATGCGGGCGCGGACCACGGCGAGGGCGACCTCGACCCCGTCGGCGCCGGCGGAGGCCAGGGCCGCCTGCAGCATCGCGGGATCGGCGGTCTGCATCGTGGCGAGCAGCGCCGCCCCCGGGTCGGCGGGGTCGACGGTCGGCACGGGCAGCGCCGCGACGACCTCGGCGCCGTCGAGCCCGGCGCCGGACGTCGGGACCGCCGTGACGACGCCCGCCGCGGTGCCGAAGGCCTTGCGCTCGCCGGTGAACTGGCTCGACACCGCCGGGCGGGGCTGGCCGTCGGCGGCGCTGAGGACCTGGCGCAGGACGCCGGTGAGCTGCTCGGCCATCTCCGCGGCGGAGCCGAACCGGCGGCCCGGCTCGGGGTCCGTGGCGCGCAGCAGCAGCCGGTGATACGACTCCTGCTGCGCCAGCAACGGCACCGTCGCCGGGTCGGGGAGGCGGTCGACGAACGTGGTGGTGAAGCCGCGGAAGTCGAAGCTGAGCACCGCCATCGCCCGGGCCACGGTGTAGAGGTCGGAGGCGACGGACGGGCCCGCGGTGGCGACCTCCGGCGCCTGGTAGCCGACCGTGCCCCACACGGCGCTGACGTCGTCGTCGGCGCGTCGCACGGCGCCGAGGTCGACGAGCTTGACCCGCTGGTCGGTGTGCAGCGCGTTGTCGGGCTTGAAGTCGCAGTACAGCAGCTCCCGCTCGTGCAGGTAACCCAGCGCCGGCAGGATCTCGCACGCGTAGGCGATGACCTGCGGCAGCGGCAGCGGCTGGCGGGTCCCGCCGGTCACCGGGCGGGCGAGGTAGATGTCGCGCAGCGAGAGGCCGCCGACGTACTCCATGACGATGTAGCCGACGCGGTCGCCGCTGCGCGGGTCGGGGTGCGACACGAAGTCGTAGATCTTCACGATCGACGGGTGGTCGACCTCGACCAGGAAGCGGCGTTCGGTGATCGCGGCCGCGGTGGCGTCGGGGTCGCCGGAGTCGATGAGGCCCTTGAGCACGACCCAGCGGTCGCTGACCTCGTCGCCGACGTTGCGGTCGCGGGCGAGGTAGATCCAGCCGAGGCCGCCGTACGCGATGGCGCCGAGCACCTCGTAGCGGCCCGCGACGACCGCGCCCGGCGGGAGCGACGGCCGGAAGCTGTACTGGGTTCGGCAGTTCGTGCAGAAGCCTTCGACGAGGCCGGGCCGGTCGCCGCGGGCGCGGCCGACGGGCTGCTCGCAGTTGCCGCAGAACCGGCGGTGCTCCGGCACCTGCGGGTCGGGCAGCACCGCGGCGGCGGGGTCGCGGCGCGGCACGACGGGCAGCGCGGCCAGGACCGGCGCGCCCCGCCCGCGGCCGGTCGTGCGGCCCGACGACGAACTCGGCGCGGAGGGCGTCGAGGCATCGGTGACGGGGGCCGCCGATGCCTCAGTGACGGGAGCTGGGACACCGGCCTGCTTGTGGCCGCACTCGTCGCAGTAGCCGTCCTCGTCGTACGAGCCCGGGCAGCCGGCACGCGTACACCTCATGTCGTGGTCCCTTCGGTGGACAGCGCTTGCTGGTAGGCGAACACGGCCCTGGTCGCCGCCCGCAGGTCGCACGGCGCGGTCCACAGCAGGTCGCGGGCGGCCTGGTACCGCGACATCAGCGCGGGGTCCTCGACGCGGTCGAGGCGGACCGCCTTCGCCCGGTACGCCTCGAGCCGGCCGCGGAGCTCGAGGCGCCGGTCGAGCAGGCCGGTCGCCGCGGTGGCCCGGTCCTCGGCGGCGGTGACGGCGGCGGTCAGGTCGCGGTCGAGGGCGGCGAGCCGCCGGTCGAGGGCCGGCCAGCCGTCGAGGTCGAGCGCGTCGGTGGCGCGGACGGCGGCGGCGACCTCGCCGGCGAACCGGTCGTGGACGTCCGGCGGGTCCGGCAGGCCGGGGTCGGCGATCTTCTCGGCCGCGGCCGCGTACGCCTGGCGCGCCCGCTGCTCGGCGGCGGCGAGCGCGTCCAGGAGCGTGTCGAGGCGGGTCAGCCGGGCCGGCAGCGCGGTGCGCAGCGCGGCGAGGTCGGCGAGCCGCCGGACCACCGCGGTGAGGTCGTCGCGCAGCGCCGTCCAGGCCGGCTCGTCGATGGTGAGCGGGTCGCCGAGCGCGGCGCCGTACACCTGCCGCAGCCGCTGCTGGAGCGGTCCGGTGGTCGGGGTGTGGTCGGCGCCGACCCGGTGGTGCGCGGCGACGGCCGCCTCGAGGGCGGTGTCGAGCTCGATGATCCGGTCGGTGAGCGCCGTGCGGGCCGCCTCGATGCGGTCGAGCACCGCGACCGTCCCGGCACACCGCTGTTCGAGGTCGGCGAGGAGGGCGGCCGGCGGCAGTGCGGGCAGGCCGTCGAGCGGGTCGGTGGCGACGGGTGTGGTGAGGATGCGGGCGGTGGCGACGTCGCGGGAGCGCCCCTTGAGCGCCCGCAGCTGCTCCAGGACGTCGCGGACGGCGACGAACCCGGACCACAGCCGGGCGACGTCGGCGCCGGGCCACGCGGCGGCGGTGGCGCCGTGCAGCGGCACGTCGCGCAGCACCTGCGCCGGGTGGGTGTCCACGGTGTACAGCGCGGCCGCGAGCCGGTCGTGCGCGGCAGTCAGGTCGGCGACGGCGCGGTCGGTGGCGGTGACCATGGTCGGTCAGTCCACGTACTTCGCGGGCGGCGGCGACGGCACCGGGCCGTACTTGGCGAACCAGGTGCTGTAGATGGTGGTCCAGGTGCCGTTGGCCCGGATGCGGTCCAGGACGCCGTTGACGAAGCGGACCAGGTCGGGCGTTTCGAGGGGCATCGCGACGCCGGACGGCTCGTCGCTGATCCGGGCGCCGACGACCTCGGTGCCGGGGTCCTGCGCGGCGAGGCCGAGCAGCAGCACGTCCACGGTGGACACCGCGTCGACCTGCCCCTGCTGCAGCATGACCAGGCAGTCGAGGGTGCTGTCGGTGGCGACGGCGACCGGCTTCGACGGCTGCTTCATGATCGTGACGATGCTGGTGCTGCCCCGCGTCGCACACACCTTGCGGCCGCCGAGGTCGGCGAAGTCCTTGATGCCGGAGCCGCGGTTGACCAGCAGCCGCTGCCCGGACGTCAGGTATTCGGTGGAGAACGCGACCTGCTGCATCCGCTCGCAGGTGGCGGTCATCGTGCGGATGACCATGTCGACCTCGCGCCGCTGCAGGACCGGGATCCGGTCGGCGGTGGTGATCGCCCGCCACTGGATCGCGTCGGGGTTGCCGAGCAGCGCGCGGGCGATCTCCCGGGCGATGTCGATCTCGAAGCCGACGACCTGGCCGGTGACCGGGTCGCGGTAGCTGGTGAGGTACGCGTTCTGGTCAATGCCGACGATCAGCCGTCCCCGCGCGGCGATCGTCGCCATGGCCGAGCCGGCCGGCATCTTCCCGGGCGCGGGCAGCGTCGCCGGCGGCCGGAGGCTGGCCCTCGGGTCGCATACCGGCGGCGGCGTGGCCGGCGGCGACGGCGGCACGGCCGGGTCCTGCACGTTCAGCGGCCGGGGCACCGCGGCGGCGGCCGAGCTGTCGGCCTGCGGCGCCGCCGGGGTCTGCCCGCAGCCGGCGAGGACGAGCACGGCGGCGGCCGCCACGGCGAGCTTCTTCATCGGTACTCCGCGATCCGCTGGTTCAGGCCGAACGCGGCGGCCGCCGCGACGGCGAGGGCGAGCAGCGCGACGGCCACGTCGGCGCCGCCGAGCGCGTCCCCGGCGCCGGCCGCCTCCCGGTCGAAGTGCCGCCCGCTGCCGGCGATCCCCTCGGCGAGGGCCGCGTCGAGCCGGCCGGCCGCGGCGGCCGCGCTGGCGTCGCCGGAGGTGGCCAGGGTGACCGCCTCGGCGTGCTGGCTGCCGTCGTCGAGCGAGCGGACCTGCCGGTGGATGGTCAGCCAGTCGGCGGCGTGCCGCTGCGCGGCCTCCACCGCGGACCGGGCCGCCGCGTCGGGCGCCTGGTCACGCGCCCGCTGCAGGAGGCCGTCCTGCCCGGCCAGCCGCTCCATCATGGCGGTGAAGTCCTGCTCGAACGCCTTGCCGTCGCCGCGGGCGATCAGCGTCAGTCCCTCGTCGGCGCGCGCCTGCAGCGCCGTGATCCTCGCCTCGGCGAGCAACCCGACCTGCTCGGACCCGGCGTCGCGGCCCTCGCTGATGTGGCCGGCCGCGCCCGCGGAGGCGACCGCGAGCCAGCCGCACGCGACGAGCGCGGCGACCGTGGCGAGGACCATGCCGCGGTTGAGCCGCCGGTTGGTCAGGCGCGTCACGTACAGCTGGGTCAGCAGCAGCACGCCCAGCAGCGCCAGCCCGAGCAGGGTCACCGTCCACGGCCACCGGGCGACGGCCCGCTGCGCGTCGGCGAGGCGCGCGGCCTCGGCCCGGAACAGGTCCTGCGCGGCGGGCAGGATCGTCTGCCGCATCAGCGCCGACGCCTCCCGCAGGTAGGCGCCGCCGAGCGGGATGCCCTGCCGGTTGTACGTGCGGGCCGACTCGACCAGGCCGGTGTAGACGGGGATCTGCCGGACCAGCACGCCGAGCGCCGCCGCGCTTCGGCCTTCGGCGTTGTGCAGCGCGGCCGTCAGCGCCGACGACGCCCTGGCGATGTCGTCGAGATACCGCTTGCGCAGCTCCGCCGGCTCGACGCCGTTGGCGAGGAACGCGCTGGCGGCGGTCGCGTCGGCGTCGGACAGCGACCGGTAGATGTCCTGCGCCTGCAGGCTGAGCGGCCCGCTGCGGTCGGTCACGTCGCTGACCAGGCCCACCCCGGCCCGCATGGTGAGCACCCCGGCCAGCCCGAACGCGACGGCGAGCACGACCACGGCGGCGGTCAGCGTGGTGAGCCGGCCCGGGCTCGTGGCGGCCCGGCGGATGAGTCGACGCCACGCGGTTGCCAACACACATCTCCCCGTCTCGATGATGCCCACGAACATATCGGGCGGCGTCAACCATCCGACAGGTGCCCGACGCAACTCCCGGCTTCGTGCCAAAGACCTGCGCCCGGCCGAACCGGCAGTGTGAAACCTGCGTTCTGTATCCCATGTCTGTTCGCCATTTCCTCACGGTCGTCGCGGCGGTCTCCGCCGTCGCGGTGGCCGGATGCACACCTACATCGCAGTCCACCCCGTCCGCCGGCGCCGCCAGCGCCGGCGCCTCTTCCGACGAGTCGCAGGAGGCCTCCCCGGAGCCGTCGGTCGACCCGTCCCAGGCCGAGGCCGCGGACCCCGCCGCCGCGCCGGCCCGCAAGGCCCTCGACACGCACGGCGGCGACGTCCGGGCCACGCCGGAGGACCGGTTCGCGTTCTACGGCAGCCGCGTCGACGGCGCCGGCGGCGGCTCCCACGTCCGGTTCACCCGCACCTACCGCGGGCTGCGCGTCTACGGCGGCGACATCGTCGTGCACACCGGCCCCGGCGGCACGTACAAGGGCGCCTCCAACAGCCTCGCCAAGCCGCTGCAGGTCGACGTCACGCCGAAGATCTCCGCCACCGACGCCCTGGCCGCGGCGAAGGCGCACTTCACCGGCAAGGTCGCCGGCGCCGGCGCGCCCCGGCTGCTGGTCGACGCGTCCACCGGCACCGGCCGGCTCACCTGGGAGAGCATCGTGGAGGGCGTCGCCAAGGACGGGCAGACCCCGTCTCGGCTGCACGTGCTCACCGACGCCCACACCGGCGGCGTCGTCCGCTCCTGGGACGAGGTCGAGACGGTCGCCGGCACCGGCAACAGCCTGTACAGCGGCAAGGTCGGCATCGACGCCCAGCGGTTCGGCACCACGTTCCGGCTCACCGACACCACGCGCGGCCGCGGCACCGTCTGCGACATGGCGCACCAGGAGGACGAGAACGGCAGCTGCAAGCTCTTCACCGACGCCGACAACACCTGGGGCACCGGCACGAACGACGACCCGGCCTCGGCCGCCGTCGACGCCGCCTACGGCGCCGCGGCCACCTACGACTACTTCAAGACCGTGCACGGCCGCCGCGGGATCAACAACAACGGCCGCGGGGTGCCGTCGCGGGTGCACTTCGGCGACGAGTACGTCAACGCGTTCTGGGACAAGGGCCGGATGACCTACGGCGACGGCCGCGGCAACGCTCATCCGCTGGTCCAGCTGGACATCGCCGGGCACGAGATGAGCCACGGCATCACCGAGAAGAGCGTCTCCGGCGACCTCACCTACACCGGCGAATCCGGCGGGCTCAACGAGGCGACCAGCGACATCTTCGGCACCATGGTCGAGTTCTACGCCGCCAACCCCGCCGACCCCGGCGACTACCTGATCGGCGAGAAGATCGACATCTTCGGCACCGGCGCGCCGCTGCGCTACATGTTCGACCCGGCGCTGGACGGCAGGTCGCACAGCTGCTGGTCCGCCGAGACCCCGAACGTCGACCCGCACCTGTCCTCGGGCGTGGGCAACCACTTCTTCTTCAACCTGGCCGAGGGCACCGGCAAGACCGCGTTCGGCACGTCGCCGATCTGCGGCAACGCGGGCGCCGTCACCGGCATCGGCCGGGCGAAGGCGGAGAAGATCTGGTACCGGGCGCTGGACGTGTACTTCGTCTCCAACACCAGCTACGTCAGCGCCGAGAACCCGGGCAACACCGCCCGCGCCTACACCCTCCAGGCCGCCGCCGACCTGTACGGCAGCTGCGGCGCGGAGTACAAGGCGGTGCAGCTGGCGTGGACGGCGGTCAACGTGGCCGGCACCGACGCCGCCTGCGCATAGGATCACCTTCTGGTCGCTACACGTCGGAGGTCGGTCTGATGGGTCCACTCGTTCAGGTTGAGGATGTCGGGGACGGCGTCCTGCTGCTCGACGCGCGGTGGACCCCGCAGCCGCCTCCGGCGCTGGAGCGCTACCGGGCCGCGCACCTGCCGGGCGCCCGGTTCGTCGACCTCGACACCGACCTCGCCGCGCCGCCCGGCGCCGGCGGCCGGCACCCGCTGCCGACCGCCGCGGCGTTCCAGGCGGCGATGCGGCGGCTCGGCGTGGACTCCGGCGCCTCCGTGGTCGTCTACGACGACCGGGACGCGTCGGTGGCCGCCCGGCTGTGGTGGATGCTGCGGCACTGGGGCCACGACGACGTCCGGGTCCTCGACGGCGGCATCGCCGCGTGGATCCGGGCCGGCCGGCCGACCGAGTCCGGTGACCCCGTGCCGGTCCCGCCCGGCGACTTCACCGCCGGCGACGCCCGCGACGACCTGCTGACCGTCGGCGAGGTGCCGGACTTCCTCAAGGACGGCGTGCTGCTCGACGCGCGGCTCGGGCCGCGGTTCCGCGGTGAGGTCGAGCCGCTCGACCGGGTCGCCGGCCACATCCCGGGCGCGGTCTCGGCGCCGACGTTCGACAACAGCGACCCCGACGGGCTGTTCCTGCCGCCGGAACAACTGCGGGAGCGGTTCGTGGCGCTGGGCGTCACCGGCGACCGGCCGGTCGCGGCCTACTGCGGCTCCGGGGTGACCGCGGCGCACGAGGTCCTCGCCCTCGAGCTGGCCGGGTTCACGCCGCGCCTGTACGCGGGATCGTGGAGCGAGTGGATCGCCGACCCGGACCGTCCGGTGGCCACCGGCCCGTGACCGGGGGACATCGCGCCGGCCGGAACCGGCGGCCGTTCACGCGCCGCACGGAGGCATACCTGAGCACGCTCGCCCCGCCGGTCGTGCGGGACCGCCCCCGCGGCGGCACGGGCAGCATCGCGTTCGGCGAGTTCCCGGGTCTCGCGGACGCGCTCAACGAGGCAGGCGTCAACGTCAACCGCCGTCGCCGCGGACCGCGCCCGATCGTCCTGTGGCACGTCGCCCAGCCCGACCACGTCCGCGGCGTGATCGCCCAGGCGCAGCGCTGAGCGGATCTATGCTGGGCCGCATGACGGGGATCTGGGATCATGCATGTATCGATGCGACGGCCGCACCGCTGGACGAGGCGCTGATCGGGCTGCGGCGGGACATCCACCGGTGGCCGGAGCCGGCGGGTGAGGAGCGGCGGACGGCCGGGCTGGTCGCGGAGCGGCTGCGCGCCGCCGGCCTGGACGTGCGGACCGGGGTCGGCGGGCACGGCGTCGTCGCCGTCGTGGAAGGCGCCCGGGAGGGGCGGACGCTGCTGTACCGGGCGGACATGGACGCCTTGGTGGTCGAGCAGGGCACTGCCGGGGCCGCGCACCTCTGCGGGCACGACGTGCACACCGTGGTCGGGGTCGGCGTGGCCGAGGTCCTCGCCGGCCTGCGGGACCGGTTCGCGGGGCGGGTCGTGGTGGTGTTCCAGCCGGCGGAGGAGACCCTGGAGGGGGCCAGGGCGATGCTCGACGACGGCGTCCTGGAGCCGCACCTGCCGGAGGAGGCGTACGCGCTGCACTGCGGGCCCCTGCCGGTCGGCGTGTTCGCCGCGATGCCCGGCGCCGGCCTTCCCGGGCTCGACGTCGCCCACCTGGAGCTGCCCGGCGCCGACACCGGACGCGCGCTGCTGGACCGGATCGCCGCGATGTCGACGGTACGGCGCCCCGAGTCGGACGCCGAGCTCGCCGACCTGATGGCCGCGCTGCAGACCCCCGACGGGCCGCTCGCCCGGTTCGTCCTGACCGGGGCGCAGCTGGCCGCGGACGCGGACCCGGTCACCGCCGACGTGTGGGTGCGGGCCTGGCCCGAGGAGCGTCACCCCGAGGTGCGCGACGACCTGCGGCGGCTGGCCGCGCAGGCGGGTGCGCGGATCACGTTCCCGGCGCCACCGTTCCCGGCGATGGTGTGCTCGCCGGAGCTGACCGAGGCGGCTGCCGCGCACCTGCGCGGGCACCCGGGCGTCGACACGGTGATGACGATGCCCGCGGCGTGGCCGTTCAGCGGGGAGGACTTCTCGCTGTTCCTGCACCGGGTCCCCGGCGCGATGTTCTACCTCGGCGTCGGCGAGCAGGGTCTGCCCCACTCGCCCGGCTTCACCGTGGACGAGCGCGCCATCGGCGTCGGCGTCCGGGCGATGACGGCGCTCCTGCTGCACCGCCTCGACGCCTGACGCCGCCCGCCGCTCAGCCGTCCCGGCGGGCCGGCTGAGCGGCGGCGGGGCCGTCCTCGGGGCGGGTCGCCCTGGCGATCAGCAGGACCGCGGTGGCGGCGAAGAGGGCGCCGGCGAGGCGTTCCGGGGTGCCGAGCAGCATGCCGGTGAGCGGCTGGACCGGGTTCGTCAGGTCGAACGCCCGCTCCACGACCCAGCCGGTGGCCACCGCCGCGGCCGAGGCGGCCAGGGTCACCGACACCGCCGGGGAGCGGGCCAGGACGGCGACCGGCACGGCGATGAGCGCCAGCGCGAGCAGCTGCGCGGCCTCCAGGCCGAGGTTGAAGCCGAGCAGCGGCAGGACGAGGTCCGTGCCGGTCAGGGCGAGGCGCTGCAACGTGCCGGCGAAGCCCAGACCATGGACGAGCCCGAAGGCGGCGGCCAGGGCCAGCTCGGTGCGCGCCGACAGCGCCGGGCGCACCGCGTGGGCGGCGGCCACGACGATGGTGAGCGCGATGCCCGCGTCCACCACCCGGGTGGGCAGCGACACCCAGCCGAGCGAGGCGAGCGCGAGGCTCACGGAGTGCCCGGCCGTGAACATGGCGGTGATCCCGGCCATGAGCGTGACCCTGGCCCGCAGCCGGGCGCGGCGCAGCGAGCGGCGGGCGGCCGCGAGGGCGATCACGCACAGGAACAGCAGATGGTCGGCGCCCTGCCGGAAGTGTTCGAAGCCGGCGTGCAGCATCGACGCCGCCGGCACGGACGCCGGTGGCGGGGCCGCGATCTCGAGCCGCATGACCGGGGCCTGGTGGTTGAGCAGCACCATCGCCCCCGCGTCGGTGGTGACGAGCACCTTGTGCGAGTGGACGACGTCGGTCACGACGTCCCACCGCAGCCGCGCGGACCGGGCCCGGTCGGCGGCCGGCGGCAGCGCGGCGGTGAGCCGCACGCGGGCGGTGTCGACGCCCCGGATCTGGTCCGGCGCAACCTCGTCGACGGTGACCGGCCAGGTCACGCCGTCGTCGGCGGTGAGCCGGACCCGGTCTCGGACGAGCGTCGTCAGCCAGTTCGCGGACGCCCGCACGGCCGGTCCGGGGTCGGAGTCGAGCCGGGTGTGGTACGCCAGGTCGATCCGCGACAGCGGGATCTGCGCGTTGATCGCCAGCTCGGTGGCGCCCGCGGACCCGACGGTGACGAGCGTCGTGCCGGGGTCGTGCGCGTGCGCGGGCGCCGGCGCGAACGCCTGCAGGGCGAGGAGGACGGCCGCGAGCGCCGCGGCCCGCAGCAGGCGGCGCATCATCCGGCGCCCGTGCCGTAGTCGAGCCGCTTGTCGCGGTACACCGTGTGGTAGTGCAGCCCGCCGGTGCCCGCGTTGAGCCATTCGATCCACACCTGCGGGCCGTCGATGCGGAAGTAGGCGTTCTCGCTCTTGGGGTCGACGGTGCCGGTGTAGCCGATCGTGGTCTGGTCCAGCTGCGAGGCGTACAGGTCGAGCAGCGGCTGCGCCAGCTCCGGGGCGCCGTCGGCGACCCAGCCCTTGATGACGGACCGCGCCAGGGCCTGCTGTTTGGCGTCGAGTCTGCGGTACGGCAGGCCCGCCTGCGCCGGGTAGCCCGTGTCGACGCCGGGGCCCATGACGACGTCGTCGTACGTGCCGGTGAGCCGCGCGCCGGCCTGCTGCTCGGTGGTGAGCGACTTGAACAGGGCGAAGACGTCCTTGGCCTCCTGCCCCATCGGCTCGATGGTCTTGCCGCCGGCGGTGAAGCTGACCGGCTGGGCGCCGCTGAAGTGCGGCGAGACGCTCACCGTGCCGCCGCCCATCGACACGTGCACGGCGAGGTGGTGGCCGCCGAACTGCAGCGTCCACGGCTGGGTCGCGGACGGCTGGCCGAACAGCGCGATGTGGTAGTCGCCCTGCCCCAGCTCGCCCTCCTCGAGCAGCCGCCCGTCCTCGGCGAGCACGTCGTCGGCGGCCATCTGGTGCAGCACCTGCGTGTAGCCGTCGGCGGACAGGACGCTCTGCACCGCGGCGAGCGCGGCCGCCTTCTGCGCGACGCCGAGGTCGCCGACCTTCAGCCCGCCGCGCCCGTCGAACTCGCCGTCGGGCAGCCCGGACCAGCCGCACCGCTTCGCGTCGAGGGCGGCGTAGTCGAGCAGGACGGCCGTCTTCTGCGTCGCGGTGAGCGTGCCGAGGAACGCCTGCGCCTTGGCGACGGCCGCGGCGACGGTCTGCGTGGCCGTCACGGCGGGTACCGCACCTGCTGTCGCACCGGCCGCCGTCGCGGTCGGCCCCGGCGCCGACGGGACGCACACGCTCCGGGCGCCGGGCGGCCCGCCGGCGGCGGCCGGCCGGCGGGTCCCGGTGTCCTTGTCCTCGCCCCCGCCGCACGCCGCCGCGGACAGCAGCACCAGCGCGCAGGCGAGCAGGCTCCAGCGTTTCTGCACGCCGTCGAGTATGACCGTTTTGTCCGGACGCGCCGGTGATGTGGCGGCCGTGTCCACCCGACCGGGTCAGGCGGGGTACAGGGTGAGCCTCGGGTCGCGGGCGATCTCGACGGCCTGCTCACCGGTCAGGGGCGGGTTGCCGGTCAGCGACGGCTCGTTGCTGACGGACACCTCGACGGTGCTGCCGTCGCCGCGTTCGTGCCGCGCCATGTTCCGGATCATGCCGGGCCGCTCGTCGCGGACGGTCTCCGTCGTGTACGACGGCACCACGTCCTCCAGGATGCACGAGTACGCCGTGTACGGCGGCGTCATGCCCGGCACGACGGTGATCGTGAGGTCGGGGTGGCACGAGGTGGTCACCGACGCCGCGTACTGCCGCACCATGGTGATCCGCAGCGCGCCCGTCACCCCGCCGGCGGTCACGTCGGCGGTCACCACGTACGCGTAGGTCTGCTCGAGCGAGTCGGCGGCGGCCGGCACCACCCGCCGCTCCACTGTGGGGCGCCCGACGACCCGCGCCCCCGGGACGACCTGCGCCACCACCACCGGGACCGTCCCGGCGAGCCGCTCGACGGCGGACTCGAGGGGCTCGACCGGTTTCAGCCCGAGCAGGCCGCTCGCCGTCTGCTCCGGCGCGGTCGGAAACGTGTTCGGCGGGGCGCCGGTCAGGGCCGGTGGCGCCGCCCCCGGCAGGATCAGCGCGGCGGCGAACGCGGCGAGGGCCACCCCGCCGCCGGCGGTCGCGAGGCGGCGGTGCCGGACCCGGCGCCGGGAGCGGCGCACGAGCGTGTCGAGGGTGTCGCGGGCCGGGGGCTCGTCGCTGAGGACGGTGTCGAACAGCTGCTGGTGGCTCATCATGCCTGCCTGACGGTCGGGACCGGGGTCGGGGTCGGTGGCGCGGCGAGGGCGCGCAGGGTCTCCAGGCCGCGGGCGGTCTGGCTCTTCACGGTGCCGGCGGAGACGCCGAGGATCTCGGCGGTCTCCTCGACGGAGAGGTCGCAGTAGAAGCGCAGCACCAGCACGGCCCGCCGCCGCGGGCCGAGCTGCGCCAGGTAGGTGTCGAGGGTCAGCCGCTCGACGGTCGCGTCGGCGTGCCGTGGCGGGTCGGGCGCCGGAAGGTCGTCGCCGGGCACCTCGCGCCGCCACGGGCGGCGGTGCTCGTCGACGACGGCGCGGGCGAGCATGCCGCCGACGTACGCGTCGAGGCTGTGGATCGAGTCCCGCCGGTGCCACTGCCGGAACAGCTTGTCCAGCACCGTCGCCACGAGGTCGTCCGCGAGGTGCCAGTCGCGGCACAGCAGGAACGCGGTCCGGCGCCAGGTGGCCATCCGTGGCCCCGCGTAGTCGCGGAACTCTGCTTCGTCCGACGTCTTCACCCCTGTGGGACGGGCGGCGCGGCGTTCCGGGTTGCCGCGTTGGTGCGACTTCGTAAACCCGGCCCCGCGGCGGCCGATCAGATGGGTGGAAGAGGGGGTGTCCGTGCTGGTCCGGGCGTACGTGTGCGTCGTTGTGACGCTCAGCGCGGCGTACTACCTCACGCCCGACTCGCCGCTGCGGTCGGTGCTGTGGACGGTGATCTCGGCGTCGACGGTGGTCGCGATCGTGGCCGGCGCGGCCCGGCACCGGCCGGCGCGGCCGCTGCCGTGGGTGCTCATCGCCGTCGGGCTGGTGGCGTACACCGTCGGGGAGGCGCTGTTCTACTGGCCGCAGCTGGTGGACGACCGGCAGCCGGCGGGGCCGTCGCTCGCCGACGTCTGGTACCTGGCGCTGTACCCGCTGCTCGCGGCCGCCCTGGTGATCCTGGTCCGGCGGCGCAGCCCGGGCGGCGACCGCGCGGCACTGCTCGACGCCGCCATCATCACCGTCGGCATGTCGCTGCTGACCTGGGTGTTCCTGATCGGGCCGTACCTCAGCAACGTCACCGGCGGCACGGTGCTGGAGCGGGCCACGGAGGTGGCGTACCCGCTCGGCGACGTGCTGGTGCTGGCGGTCCTGGCCCGGCTCGGCAGCGGCCGGACCGCCCGCGACACGCCGTTCTGGCTGCTGCTCGGCAGCCTCCTCGCGCTGCTGGCCACCGACGCGATCTTCGCGTGGCAGTCGCTGCGGGACCAGTTCCACGCCGGCAGCTGGGTCGATGCCGGCTGGATCCTGTTCTACCTCGGCATCGGCTGCGCCGCCCTGCACCCGGGCATGCGCCGGCTCGACGATCCCGTGGCGCCGGGGCCGGCCCGGCTGACCAGCGGCCGCTTCGCGGTGCTGCTCGCGGTCGCCGCGCTGCTCATCCCGGCCGTGATCACGGTCGAGTCGGCGGCGGTGGCGGAGCTGGCGGTGTTCCTCGCCGCGTCGTGCGTGCTGTTCGTGCTGATCCTGATCCGCATGGCGGACCTGATGGCGGCGCTGCGCGACGTCCAGCGGCAGCGCGCCGAGGACCGCTTCCAGCGGCTCACCGAGCAGGTCACCGACGTGCTGTCGATCTGCGGCCGGGACGCGACCATCCAGTACGTGACGCCGTCGGTGCGCTCGCTGCTGGACCACCACCCCGACGCGCTGCTCGGCACGCCGCTGACCGACCTCGTCCACCCCGACGACCGGCACCGGGTCGCGGTCCTGCTCGGCAGCGCCGTCACCGAGGGCGGCCGGGTCGGGCCCATCGAGTGCCGGCTACGGCGCGCCAACGGGCAGTACATCGTGACCGAGACCGTGGGCCGGGTCGTCGACGACGCCGACGTCAGCGGCTACCTGCTGACCACCCGCGACATCACCGAACGCAAAGCCCTGGAGGACCAGCTCACCCACCGGGCGTTCCACGACGAGCTGACCGGCCTGGCCAACCGGGCCCTGCTCGCCGACCGGGTGCACCACGCGCTGGAGCGGCGCGGGACCCCGTACCAGCACATCGCCGTCCTCGTCGTGGACCTCGACGACTTCAAGACCGTCAACGACTCCCTGGGCCGCTCGGCCGGCGACGCCCTGCTGCGGGCCGTCGGCGACCGGCTGCGCACGTGCCTGCGCTCCGCCGACACCGCCGCCCGCCTCGGCGGCGACGAGTTCGCGATGCTGCTGGAGCACCTCGACGACGCCGCCGAGGCCGCCCGGGTCGCCGAACGGATCCTCGCCACGCTGCGCCAGCCGCTGGCGATCGGCGGCCGGGAGATCCAGCCGCAGGCGAGCGTCGGCATCGCGCTGCCCGACCCCGACCGGCTCCCCGACGCCGACGAGCTGCTGCGCAACGCCGACGTGGCGATGCACATGGCGAAACGGCAGGGGCGCAACCGGTTCGCCTACTTCGCCCCGAGCATGCACGCGGGTCTGCTGGAGAAGCTCGACCTCGCCGAGGAGCTGCGCGGCGCCGTCGAGCGGCATGAGCTGCAGGTGTACTACCAGCCGTTCGTCGACCTGTCCGACGGTGCGATCGTGGGCGCCGAGGCGCTCGTACGCTGGCCGCATCCGCGACACGGGTTCATCCCGCCGGACCGGTTCATCCCCCTCGCCGAGGAGAGCGGGCTGATCCTGCCGCTCGGATACACGGTCCTGGAGACCGCCTGCCGCCAGGCGGCCGCGTGGCCCGGGCTGAAGATCAGCGTCAACCTGTCGCCGCGGCAGGTCCAGGATCCCGCGGTCGTCCTGTACGTGCAGCAGACGCTCGCCCGGTCGGGGCTGGCGCCGCACCTGCTCACGCTGGAGATCACGGAGTCGCTGCTGCAGGAGGACGCGGACGTCGCCCAGCACCGCCTCGGCGAGCTGAAGGCCCTCGGCGTGCAGCTGGCCGTCGACGACTTCGGCACCGGCTACTCGTCGCTGTCCCGCCTGCACGACTTCCCGATCGACGTCCTGAAGATCCCGAAGCCGTTCGTGGACGGGGTCGCGGCCGGCGCCGAGCAGTCCGCGCTGGCGCGGGCGATCCTCGACCTGGCCGCCGCGCTGGGGCTCGGCGTGGTCGCCGAGGGCATCGAGCACGCCGAGCAGGCCGCGGAGCTGCACCGCCTGGGCTGCGAGGTCGGCCAGGGCTTCCACTTCTCCAAGGCCGTGCCGGCCGCGGAGTTCGACGCGCTGCTGCCTATGCGGCTGGGAGCAGCAGGCAGGTGACGAGCTCCGCCATCCAGTCGGCGACCCGCTTGTCGTCCCAGCGGAGACGGTGCGCGACCAGCCAGCCGGCCTGATGGTTGAGCACCGTCCACAGCAGCGTGCCGCCGTGCTCGACGCTCAGGCCGTCGCGCAGCGGACCGAGCGCGGCGACGGACTCCACCAGCCGGCGCATGTCGGTGAGGCGCTGCTCCTCCAGCTCCTCCCACGACTCGTTGATCGCCGGGTCGGCGCCGGCGGCCTGGACGAAGGCCCGGCTGATCGGGGTCAGCGTCTGCGCCCGGTCCGCGACGGTGCGGGCGAACGCTTGGATCAGCTCCCGCTGGTCGTCGACGGCGAGCGCGGCGCGCACCTCGTCCCGGTCGTACAGGGCGATCGGCCGGTCGTCGCCGGCCACCGCCTCCTCGTGGGCGCGGCGCAGCAGCTGCGCCTTGGAGCCGGCCTTGTAGACCGACTCGACGGCGACGCCGGCCTCGTCGGCGATCGCCTGCATCGTGGTGCCGGCGTAGCCACGCTCGGCGAACAGCCGCCCGGCGGCGCGCACGATCGCGGCCCGGGTCGCCTCGGCCTGCGCCTGGCGCCGCGGTGAGCGGTAGGCCCGGCTCTGTGTCGTGTCCACGATATTGACTCCATACCTGCTGGCTCGAATACAGTGTGGCTGTACCGAATATAACCGAGGAGCGAACACGATGACAGACCAGTCCGGATACCTGTTGATGCACGCCGCGATCCGGGTCGAGCTCGACCGGCTCGCCGCATTCGCGCAAGACTTCGCCGCGGGCCGGCGACGGCCCGGCCCACGCCAGCTCACCGCGCTGCGCGCCCACATCGGCGACGTGATCGACATGATCCACCACCACCACGTCGGCGAGGACCGGTTCCTGTGGCCGATGCTGCGCGAGGCGGTCGGGCCGTCCGCGGAGCTGGACGCGCTCAGCGACGACCACGGCGAGCTGGACCCCCTGATGGACACCATCCGGGCCGCCCTGCAGGAGGGCCCGGGCGGCGCCGCCGACCTCGCCGACGCCGCGGTGCGGCTGCGGGACCTGATGACCCCGCACCTCGCCGAGGAGGAGGCGGTCGTGGTGCCGATCGTCGCCGAGCGCATCAGCCCGAAGCGGCACGCGGCCATGGAGAAGGCCATGCGCAAGGCCCTGCCGATCAGGATGGGCTTCGCCGTGCCGTGGGTGATGACCGCCGACGCCGAGCTGGCCCGCACCGTGCTGCGCAGCGCCCCGCTGCGGATGATCCTGCGGCTCACCCGCGGCCGGTACACCCGCCGTCTCCAGGACGCGTACGGCGACCTCGCGCCGGCGCACCCCGACATCGCGCTGACGGCCCGCGCGGAGGTCGTCATCCCGGTCGGCCCCGAGGCCGTGTACGCCGCGATCTCCGACGTCACGCGCATGGGCCGCTGGAGCCCGGAGTGCTACCGCAGCGAGTGGGACGACGCCGCGACCGGCCCCGCGACCGGCGCCCGCTTCCGCGGGTCGAGCCGCCACGGCATCGCCCGCTGGACCCGCGAGTGCGTGGTGACCACCGCGAAGCCCGGCGAGGAGTTCGCGTTCCGCACCCTGTGGCGGGCCCCCTTCTTCGACAGCACCACCTGGCGCTTCCAGCTCTCCCCCGTGCCCGGCGGCACCCGGCTCGTGCAGACGATGGCGCTCAGCGCGGGCCGCGGCATGCTCCTCTACGAGCGGGTCACGGGCCGGGACCGCTCGATGCCGAAGGCCATGGCCACGACGCTGGACCGCATCCGCGCCGACCTGTCCGCCCACTCCCCCGCCGGCGTTTGACGCCCGCACCGCGCACCGGCGGCCCAGCGGCAGGAAAACCGAAAGATTCTCGCTTCCTGTTGACAGTGACCGCTGCCTATCGGACGCTGGTCTGACTTCACACCGGCCGCCGGAGCGCGTGTTTCCGGCACGCATGAAGGGGCACCGCCTTATGTCCCTGTCGTTACGCCACCCGACCGCCTTCCTCACCACACTGCTCGTCTCCGTCGCGGCCGCCTCGATCGCGGCCGCACCACCGGCCTCCGCCGCTGCGATCACCGCCAACGCCGACGCGCTCGACGGCACCTGCGCCACGCTGCGGGTCTTCAACGGCTCCAGCGCGACCGGCTACGTCGTGCGCAGCGGGGCCGGGTACGGCTTCACGTCCTCCGCCTCCGGCGCCACGCCGTTCCGGCTGGAGGCCACCCAACTCGGCCGGTACGAGCTGTTCGGCTCCGACGGCAAGCCCGCGTACCAGAGCGTCGTCGGCTTCATCATGGCCGGCGACTCCTACGGGGACCGGGCCGACTTCACCGTCACCAAAGCCGGCGACCGCTACCGGTTCACCGCCACGGCCACCGGCCAGACCATGGGCTCGTTCCTGTGGAGCCTCGGCGCGGCCGGCACGTCGTACACCGTGGCCCTCGCCACCGCGACGGGCTGCTTCACCCCGCCCGACATCGACCCGGGCGTCACCGGCACCGCCGCGCCCGGCGTCGACAGCGGCGGCAGGCTCGTCGGCACCATCGACGCGCACGCCCACATCACGGCCGCCGCGGCGTTCGGCGGGCAGATGCACTGCGGCGAGGCGTGGGCATCCGGCGGCGTGCAGGTCGCGCTCGCCGGCTGCGACACGCACCGCAGCCTCAACGTCGGCGCGCTCTTCGAGGCCATCGTCGGCGGCACCGACGCGGCGAACTCACCCGAGGACGGCTGGCCGACCTTCGGCGACTGGCCGCAGCACAACTCGCTGCTGCACGAGCAGTCGTACTACCGGGGCATCGAACGGTCCTGGCGGGCCGGCCAGCGGGTGCTCAACGCGCTGCTGGTCGCGAACCGGTCGATCTGCGAGCTCTTCCCGTTCCGCGACACCCCCTGCGACGAGATGGACCAGATCCGGGTCCAGTCCCGCTACCTGTACTCGATGCAGGACTACATCGACGCGCAGAACGGCGGCGCCGGCAAGGGCTGGTTCCGCATCGCGACCACGCCGGCCCAGGTGCGCAGCATCGCCGCGCAGGGCAAGCTGGCCGTCACGATCGGCGTGGAGAACTCCGAGATCTTCGGCTGCCGCGAGAGCAACGACGTCCCGCAGTGCACCACCGCCCAGATCGACGCCGGTCTCGACGAACTGCAGGCGATCGGCGTCTCCGGCCTGTACCCGATCCACAAGTTCGACAACGCCTTCGGCGGCACCCGCTTCGACGCGGGCCTCACCGGGGCGTTCGTCAACGTCGGCAACCTGCTGTCCACCGGCCACTGGTGGACCGCGACCAGCTGCACCGGCCCGTCCGACAACGAGCAGCCCCTCGTGCAGGACGACCTCGTCCGGCTGCTGAGCTTCGGGGTGCTGAGCCTGCCGCCCGGCACCGTGCTGCCGGTCTACCCCAGCGGCAAGATCTGCAACACCCGCGGCCTGACCAGCCTCGGCCGCTACCTCATCCAGCGGATGATGGACCGCGGCATGATCATCCACGTCGACCACATGAGCGTGAAGACCGCCCAGGCCGTGCTCGACATGGCCGCGGCCGCCCGCTACCCGGGTGTGACCTCGGTGCACAGCTGGTCCGACCCGACCATGATCGACCGGATTCTCGCGCTCGGCGGCTTCGTGGCCACCTACGCCAACTCGGTGCCGGAGTTCCTGAGCGAGTGGCGTGCCAACCGCGCCGCCCCGCACGGCAACGCCATCACCGGATACGGCTACGGCACCGACGTCAACGGCCTCGGCGACCAGGCGAACCCCCGCCCCGACGCGGCCACGACGCCGTTGCTCTACCCGTTCACCGCACCGAACGGCACCACGGTCACGAAGCAGGTCTTCGGCTCGCGCACCTTCGACGTCAACACCGACGGCGCCGCGCAGTACGGCCTCTTCGCCGACTGGACCACCGACCTCATCCAGCGCGCCGGCCCCGACAGCACCCTGCTCCGCCAGCAACTCCTGTCCGGCGCCGAGGCTTACGTACGCATGTGGGAACAGGCGATCGCCTGGTAACCACCCCTGCTCCAAAGTGGACGGACGGCCGACAACAGCCGTCCGTCCACTTTGCACGCCGATTGATCAACGTCTGTGCCGCCCAAGACGGACCCTCAAACAAGGGCACGCGGACAGGGCACGCAAGCAGACAGGGACGCGAGCAGTGAATAGCGCACATGAGACCGCAGGCGGCGACTGCCTCCACACCCAAACCCCGCAGGCACGCCGACGTTGGTCAATGCACGTATTTGTGCGGTTTGCGCCATAGGCCGTGCGCGATCCAGCTGCAAACGATCTCTGAATTGAGGGTTGATCGTGCAATGTCCATGCGGGGGTGGGGTGGCGGGGAGAAAGTTTCAGAGCGGCTGGAGGGGCGAAAAGGTTTCGGGAGTTGTGGGGGACCTTAAATCTCCGCACATCCTGTCACAAGGATTGACGCGGGGCGATTCGCCCTGCCAGGGTGCCGAAAAGGATTTCGTCGATGCGCATCGGCCCCGCCCCCCACCCTTGTGACAGGGAGTCCGAATCATGCCCCGAAAACGAACCACCCGCCTGGTCGTCGCGGCCGTCGCGGCGCTCGGCCTGGCCGTGACCGGCGCCTTCATGGGCACGGCGTCCGCCGGTGAGAGCAGCGCCGGCCTGCCGAAGAACGACGCCGCCAAAGGGCTTGTCTACGACGGGCTGCAGCGGCGGGCCGCGGGGCCGTGCGGCGCCGGGCTGCTCGAGGTCAAAGGCACCAGCCCGATCATGTGCACGCACGGCCCGGACGCCGCCCCGGCCGGGCTGTCGGTGAAGACGCCCGTGCCCGCCCTCGCCGGCAGCACGGCCAAGGCCGCGGCCACCGTGCAGTCGCTCGCGGTCTGCGAAGGCGACGGCACGAGCGGGCGACGGGTCGAGGTGCTCTACATCCACGGCTCGACCAGCCGGTACACGCAGTACCTCGAGACGTTCCGCACCCTCGCCGAGGGCGTCGACACGATCTTCAACGAGAGCGCCAAGGAGACGGGCGGCGAGCGGCACGTCCGGTACGTCACCGAGACCGTCAACGGCGCGTGCCGGCCGGTCGTGCGGGACGTGAAGATCGCCGACTCGGCACTGAACGCCAACGACTGGGCGCCGCTGCTCAACGCGGTCAAGGCGGCCGGCTACAACCGGACGGACCGCAAGTACCTGCAGTTCGTCGACGCCAACGTGTACTGCGGCATCGGCGGGCTGGCCGGCGACACGCGCAAGAGCGACGCGAACCGGTCGAACACCGGACCGGAGTACGCGCGGGCGGACAACGGCTGCTGGTCGGCCGGCGTCGCCGCGCACGAGCTCGGGCACACGCTCGGCGCCGTCAACAACAACGCGCCGAACGCGTCCGGCTACGGACACTGCACCGACGAGTGGGACGTCATGTGCTACAAGGACGGCGACAACGTCGTCATCCGCACGGTGTGCACGAACCGGTCCCACGACGACCGGCTCGACTGCAACCACGACGACTACTACCACACCAACCCGCCGGCGGGGTCGTACCTGGCGCAGTACTACAACGTCGCCGACAACCTGTTCCTCATCAAGGGCGGCGGCAGCAACCCGCCGCCCCAGGACAGCAACCTGGCCCGGTCGGCGACGGCGTCCGCGTCGTACACGTCGGCGTGGGAGTCGGTCGCGGCGATCAACGACGGCATCGACCCGCCGTCGTCCAACGACACCGTGAACCCGCGCTGGGGCACGTGGCCGAACAGCGGCCAGCAGTGGGCGGAGCTCACCTGGAGCAGCAACCAGACGCTCAAGCGCGCGCAGGTGTACCTGTTCGACGACAACCAGGGCATCGACGTGCCGTCGAGCTGGAAGCTGCAGTACTGGACCGGCAGCGCGTACGCCGACGTGCCCGGTGCCAGCGGCTACCCGGTGACGGCCAACGCGTACATCACGGTGACGTTCACGCAGGTCAGCACCGCTCGGTTGCGGGTCGTGCTGCAGTCCAACGGCACCAGCTCGGTCGGTCTGCTCGAGGTCAAGGCGTTCGCGAGCTGACCGCCGGCGTGGGCCCGTGCGCCGCGGCTGACGCGCGGGCCCACGCGACGACCGGCGGGACCAGGCTGCCGAGGACCGCGAACGCCGCGCCCAGCAGCAGCCAGCCCGGCGCGCCCCAGCCGACCGCGAGGGTCGTCACCACGAAGGGCGCGAGCATCTGGCCCAGCTGCATGCCCATCGCATAGGCGCCCTGGTACTGGCCGTGCGCGTCCGGCGGCGCAAGCCCGAACGAGATGCCCCACCCGGCGGCCGAGTGCCACAGCTCGGCGGCGACGTGCACCATCGACCCGAGGACCAGCAGCGCCACGGTCACCGGCATGCTCACGCCGCCGCTCAACGCGAACAGCCCGCACGCGGCGAACAGCGCCAGCCCCGCTCGTCGCGAGGCGCGCGCCGCGCCGGGCAGCTCCTCGGTACCTCGGGCGGCCCGGACCTGGAAGAGCACGACGGCGGTCGTGTTGATGCCGAACAGCACCGCGATCAGCCAGCGCGGCGCGTCGGTGCGGTGCGCGATCCACAGCGGCAGCGCGACCTCGAACAGCCCGAAGTGCGTGGCCATCAGCCCGTCCAGGACCACGAACGCCAGGAACGGCCGGTCCCGCAGCGCGACAAGCCGGGGGCCGTCCTGCCGCTTGGGCGCGGCCGGCACCGGGGCGAGGCGGCGCAGCACGAGCGCGGCGCCGGCGTACGTGACCGCGTCGATGGCGATCAGCGTGAGGTACGCCTGGCGGGTGTCCACGGCGAGCCCGATGCCGGCCACCGCGGCGCCGGCCGCGATGCCCGCGTTGGTGACGGAGCGCAGGTAGGCGCGGGTGTAGACGCGCCGGTCGGCGGGCACCGCGCCGGCGATGACCGCGCCCTTGGCCGCCCGCTGCGCCGCGTCGCCGACCGCCATCGGCACCCCGACCAGCAGGTACGTCCAGAAGTCCTGCACCGTCACCAGCGCCGCCGAGCCCGCGCACAGCACGAGGAGGCCGGCGAGCAGGACGCCACGCGGTCCGCGGCGGTCCGCGACGTACCCCATCGGCGCGCTCGACACGAGGCACACCAGGGCGGTCACGGTCAGCGCGAGGCCGGTCTCCCGCACGCTCAGCCCGACGGACCGGGTCAGGAACAGCGCCACCGACGCCATCGACACGCCGTTGCCGAACGTGTTGATGAGGGTGGCGCCGGCGAGCAGGCGCACGGGTCCGGGTTCGGGTAGCACGCCGGGACTCTAACAAGACGTACGTACGGTTTTCTACCCCGTTGTCAGGTGGCGCCGGACCCGGTCAGGCGGCGGGCCCCGGGGTCAGGCGGCGGCGGGCCAGTTCGGCGAGCAGGACGGCGCCGTCGTGCAGGACGCTGTCGTCGAAGACCGCGCGCGGCGAGTGGTTGTTGGGCATGACGGTGTGGTCGTCGCCGCCCGCCGCGCCGAGGAACAGGTAGGCGCCGGGGACCCGCTGCAGGACACGGGAGAAGTCCTCGGAGCCCGGGTCCGGGTGCTCCATGTGCTGGAACCGGTCGGCCCCGAACACGTCGCGGACCGTGCTCGCCACGAACGCCGCCTCCGTGTCGTCGTTGACCGTCACCGGGTACTCCGGCTCGAACCGCACCTCGGCGCGCAGCCCGTGCGCCGCCGCGATGCCCTCGCACAGCCGCACCGAGTCCCGGGCGATCTGCTCCGCGGCGGCGGCGCTGAACGTCCGTACCGTCGCGGAGAACACCGCCTCGTCGGGGATGACGTTGCGCAGCGTGCCCGCGTGGAACTCGCCGACGGTGAGCACGACCGGCTCGAACGGGCTGAACCGGCGCCCCACCATCATCTGCAGCGCCGTCACCATCTCGCACGCGGCCGGGATCGGGTCGCGGGCGTCGTGCGGCGCCGACCCGTGCCCGCCCGCGCCGACGACCCGCACGTAGAGGCCCGCCGCGGCGGACATCAGCGCACCCGGCCGGCACGCGAACACCCCACGCGGGAAGTCCGTGGCCAGCACGTGCAGCCCGTACGCGGCGACCACGGTGGAGCCGGCGGCCTCCAGCACCCCCTCGTCGATCATCAGCCCGGCGCCGTTGCAGCCCTCCTCCCCCGGCTGGAACATGAACACGACGTCGCCGGCCAGCTCGTCGCGGCGCCCGGCGAGCAGGTGGGCCGCGCCGACCAGCCCGGCGGTGTGCAGGTCGTGACCGCAGGCGTGCATGGCGCCCGGCACCGCCGAGGCGAACGGCACGTCCGCGAGCTCGGTGACCGGCAGGGCGTCCATGTCGCCGCGCAGCAGCACCGCCGGACTGTGCACACCGCCACGCCGGCCGCCGCGCAGCACGGCCGTGACCGACGACAGCGCGGTGCCGGTGGTCACCTCCAGCGGCAGGCCTTCGAGCGCGGCGAGCACCTTCCGCTGGGTGCGCGGCAGGTCGAGGCCGATCTCCGGGTGCCGGTGCAGATCACGGCGCAGGTCGATGAGGTCGTCACGCAGTCCCATCCCGCAGACGCTATCGCTTCGCCGGGCCCGCCGGGCATCGCGATCGCTACGTCACGGAGAATGAACCGTCGGTGAAGGACAGCGACCGGCCGGCGGTGTGCGAGACGGGGTGGGGGCCGGTGAGCGCGGGCGTGTCGATCGACACGGCCGCGGTGCGCTCGAACTCCAGCGCCCGCGGGCTCCACGGGCCGTCGCCGTCCGGGACGGCCAGGTTGACGATCGTGGAGGCGTCGCGCGGGGCGTCGTAGCGGACGTGCGCCGCGACGTGGTGGACCAGGGTGAGCTCGGCCGGCCCGGGTATCGCCGCCGCCGGGGCCGGTGGCGGGCCGCCTGCGGGGACCGCCGCCCGGGCCCAGTGGCCGTCCGGGAACCGGTCCGTGATGCGGTCCGCCAGGCAGGGGCTCGCGGCGAGCCACCCCTCGGCCAGCTCCCGGAACGCGCGGTCACGGACCCGTCGGGGGCGGCCCGCCGCGGCGAGCACGCCGGTGCCCGCCCCGGCGAACGCGGCGCACAGCTGCCCGAACCGAACCGACCCGACGTTGTGCGCGTAGCGCACCGACCGGAGCTCCAGCATCGCCTCGTGCACCACCAGGGCCGCGTCCCGGGCCGCGCCACGGGCCGGTGGCCAGCCGATCGGCTCGCGCCGGAACGCGCGGCCGCGTGGATCGGCCGCCGCCGCGTCCCGGCCCGCACCCGACAGGTGCCACGTGTCGTCGTCGAAGCCGACGCGCGCCGACGCGGCGCCGAACCGGCCGCGGGCGCCGACCCGCACCTCGACCCCGTCACCGTCGACCGTCAGCGCCGCCCCCGAGCCGTCGCCGGTGTCGAACCGGGCCTCCCGGACGTCCTCCAGCATCACCTCGACGATCGCTTCGCCGGCGTTGTCGGGCGCGGGGTAGCGGCGCGGCGCCTCGAGCCACAGGTAGCCATGGATGCCGTGCTCGCCGCGCTCCAGGTGTACGGTGCGGACCCGGGCCCCGGTCAGGTCGTAGTCGCGGGCGGTGCCGGCGGCCGCCGCCGCGGTCAGCGGGACGACGCCCGGCCGCAGGTCTGCCTTGTAGTCCCGTACGTGCGCGGGCTGGTCCCGCTGCTCCGGCAGCATGGACTCCAGCCGGTGGCCGGCGGCCTGCTCGATCATCCACGCCCGGCGCGCGGGACTGCCGTCCGCCATCCACCGCAGGGCCGCCGCCGCCCGCCGCTCACGCAGCCACGACGGCCGCAGGAGCGCCGTGTCGAACAGCGGGAACGTGCTGTTGTCCCAGATGTCCGCGAGCCCCACGACCGCGCGCCGGTCGAACCGGCGGCCGTCCGCGGACAGCTCGGCGATCCGCTCCACCGAACGGTCGAGCAGCACGGCGAACGCCCGCATCCGATCCGCTGTCATGGGCGCGGTTTGCCGGCGGCGTCGTAGGAGGCCCGCGCCGCGTCGACGGCCGGCAGGTGCCCGCCCGCCCAGTCGGCGAGCGAGTGGAACAGCGGGCCGAGGCTGCGGCCGAGGTCGCTGATCTCGTACTCGACCCGCGGCGGGATCTCCGGCGTGTACGTGCGGACGACGAGGCCGTCCCGCTCCAGCTGCCGCAGCCGCTGGGTGAGCACCTTCGCCGTGACCGTGCCGATGCGGCGCTCCAGCTCGCTGAACCGCTGCCGCCCGTGCTCGTGCAGCGTCCACAGGATCGGCGTCGTCCACCGGCTGAACACGATGTCGACCACGGGCGCGATCGGGCACGCCAGTTCCGGGATGGTTTCCTTCTGCATGGTCACTTTCCTGTAGGTACCTACTATCCCCACGATGCTAGCTTCGCCGGCATGAAGATCGTCGTGACGGGTGCGACCGGCAACGTCGGCCGCCCTCTCGTACAGACCCTGACCGCCGCCGGCGCCACCGTCGCCGCCGTCTCCCGCAACGCCGGACCATCGCACGGCTCCTTCGCCGCGGATCTCGCCGACCCGGCGAGCCTCCGCCCGGCCCTGCACGGCGCCGACGCGCTGTTCCTGCTGGTGCCCGGCGCGCCGGTCGACCACGGGGCGCTCGTCGCCACGGTCCGCGAGTCGGGCGTGCCGCGCATCGTCCTGCTGTCCTCCCAGGCCGCCGGCACCCGCCCCGACACCCCGTCGCACGCCCCGCTGCGCGACCTGGAGGCGGCGGTCCGCGGCGCCGGCGTGCGCTGGACGATCCTGCGCCCGGGCGGCTTCGCCAGCAACACGTTCGCCTGGGCACCGACGATCCGTTCGCATCGGGTGGCGTACGCGCCGTACGTGGACGTCGCCCTCCCACTGGTCGACCCGGACGACATCGCGGCGGTCGCGGCGGCGGTCCTGCTCGCCGGCGCCGAGCACGACGACGCCACGTACGTGCTCACCGGACCGGCGGCGACCACACCCCGCGACCGCGCGGCGGCGATCGCCGCCGCCACCGGCGCGCCGGTCGACCTCGTCGAGCAGACCCCGGAGGAGGCCCGCGCCCAGCTGCTCACCTTCATGCCCCCGCCGGTCGCGGACGGCACCCTGGCCATCCTCGGCCGGCCCCTGCCGGACGAGCAGGCGGTGAGCCCCGACGTCGAGCGGATGCTGGGCCGCCCGCCCGTCTCGTTCCAGACCTGGGCGTCCCGCAACGCCGCGGCATTCGCCTCCTGAGGCTGTCGACTTCGTGGCTCGCCGTTCGTCGGGATGAAGGAGGCCGTCGGCGTGTTCATCCTGGAGGCCGACGACCTCGACGCGGCCATCGAGGTGGCCGCCCGCGTCCCGGCGGCCCGCCACGGCGGAGCCGTCGAGATCCGGCCATCGGAGGTGTATTGGTAACCGCACTCGACGGGATCTTCCGTGCCGAGTGGGGGCGCGTCCTGGCCACCCTCATCGGCGTCCTCGGCGACTTCGACCTCGCCGAGGACGCCGCGCAGGAGGCTACCGAGGCCCGCGCCGCCTACCTCCGCGCGAGAGCCCTCACCGACGACGGCCCCGGGCGCCGCTTCCTCGACCGCCGCCTGACCGAACTCCCGCACGGCGTGGTGTGATCGGACCGTGGGATGGACCGACGCGGCGTTCGAGGTGCTCGGCGGGGGCGGGGAGCCGGCGGCAGCGCCGGACGAGGTGGCCGTGCTGGAGCGGTGGATCGGAGGGGAACTACCGGAGGCGGTCCGGGAGTGGTTCCTGCGCGGCGGGGACCGGCGCCTCGCGGCGGTCAGCTCGAACCTGGTCACCACGGCACGGGACTTCGGGAGCCCGGCCGTCGGGCGGTTCCTCGACAGCGGGCACCTGCTGCTGGAGACCGACGGCCAGCACTGCTGCCGGTGGGTCGTGGCAGTCGAGGCGTCGTACGGTGATCCGCCGGTGTACCTGGTCGACCCGGACGACGACGCCTGCGTGACGCGGAGCCGGTATGCCGAGGCGTTCTCCGAGTACGTCTTCGCGGCGGCGTGGGACGCGGTGCTGTGGGCGGGCGAGATGGCCGCCGATTTCGACCATCCGCTGCCGGCCGGCGCCCTCGAGGCGCTCAACGGCAGGCTCACCGCGCTGCCGGTGACGTACGGGTGGGCGATGAACCAGGGGTGCGACGCGGTGCACCGGTTCGAGGGCGCGGCGAGGGTCGCCGTGGCCGTGACGGGTGGCACGGCGGTGTGGAGCGCGGTCGCGGCGCCCGACGCCGGGCTGCGGCGGGCGCTGGCAGAGCTGATCGGGGCGGACGGCGACGGCTGATCGCGACCCCGCCGTCAGTCGGGGGGTTCGGGTGCCGTCTCGTCGGTGGTCACGTCCTCGTCGCGGGGGCGTTCGCGGCCTTCCAGGGACACCGCGTCCGAGTCCTTGGCCGGCTCCGGGGGCTGGTCGTCGTCGAGGAAGTCGAGGAACTGGTCGGGGTCGGTGGTCATGGCGATTCCCCTCACTGGATCGCGGAGACGGCGGTCAGGTCGACCGTCTCGCCGCGGGACATGGTGCGCACCGGGAGGCCGTCAGCGAGCCGCTCGAAGTGGTGCAGCGGGTCGCGCATGACGGTGTAGTCGTCGTGGTGGATCGGCAGGATGGTGCGCGGGCGGATCAGGCGCGACAGCGCGACCCCGTCGCGGGCGTCCATGGTGACCAGCACGCCGAGGATGCGGGTGCCGCCGAGGTGGATCAGCACCGCGTCGATGTCGCCGAAGCGTTCGGGGATCTGGCCCAGCACGGACCGGCGGAAGAGCGTGTCGCCGGTGACGTAGAGGCGCAGCCGGCGGTGGCCGTCGCGGGACCAGTCGATGACGGTGCCCATCGTCTCCGGCAGGGCCAGGTGCACGCCGGCAGGGCCGTGCTGCGCGGGGACCGCGGTGATCCGCAGCGCCTGGCCGCCGCGCCGCCACGTGACGTCCTCCCACGTGGCCAGGCCGACCGCTTCCGTGAAGCGCCACCTGTACAGCCGGCGCTGCGCCGTGCGGGTCGTCACGAACGGCAGGTCGCGGGGCAGGCCGCGGCGGGCGACCCGGTCGAAGTGGTCACCGTGCAGGTGCGACAGCACGACCCCGTCGAGCGGCGGGAGGTCGTCGATGCCCAGCGCCGGCTCGAGGCGCCGCTTCGACCACAGGCCGTAGCCGAGGTACGCGCGCTGCCCGGCGTGCAGGAAGTTGGGGTCGGTCAGCAGCGTGAACGCGCCGAGGCGCAGCAGCACCGTCGCGTTGCCGATGAACGTCGCTGACGTCTCCATGGGTCACCGTTCCGGGATCTCGTGCACGGCCAGCTCCTCGGCCGTGGCCCCACCGCCCGCGGCGCCGGCGTCGTAGGCGATCGCGTCCTTCTCGGTGTCCTCGCCGGTGCCCTCGTCGGGTTCGACGAGCCGGCCGACGGTGCCGCCGCGGGCGCCGGCGCCCGTGTCGTACATCGAGACCTGCGAGCCGAGGTTGGGCTCGACCGGAGCGTCGTCCAGCGCGGTGTCCCGGTCGACGGAGTCCAGCGTCTCGCCGGTCGCGTCGGGGTCGAACGACTCGGCGGCGATCGGCGACGCGGTGGCGTCGGGCCGCAGGCCGGCCTCCCCCGGCGACGTGTCGGGCAGTTCGCGGTCGAGCTTGTCGTCCAGCGACTCGGGGTCGGCGTGGTCGAGCCCGAGCGGCTGGTCGTCGCGGTCCAGCGGCAGCAGCGCCGGGTCCGGGCCGTCGGCGACCCGTCCGGTGTCGACGTCGTCCCCCGCGGTGGAGTCGTAGTCGGCGGTACCGGGAAGCCCCAGGGCCTCGGGGTCGGACACCAGGCTCGGGAAGTTGTCAGTACGCATACTCATTCGCTACCCCACCCGCACGGGGTGACACGCGAATCGGGGCGAATTGTCAGAATTCGCCCCAGGGTGGAATGGGGTCCGCCGTGGCGAGGGGCAGCATCCGCCGCGCGGCGTCCTGGGCCCACTCCACCAGCAGCAGCGTGACGTCGTCGGCCGGAGTGCCTGCGTAGCCCGCCAGCGCGGAGTGGCAGAGCCGGCGCAGCGCCTCGGGGGCCGGCAGCTCGCCGGTGTCGCGTTCGACGAGCTCGACCAGCCCTTCGACGCCGAACACCCCGCCGTCCCGGCCGACGGCCTCGGTGGCGCCGTCGGTGTACAGCAACAGGCGGTCACCGCGCTCCAGCAGCTCCTCGGCGACCTCGTCCCCGCCCACGACCACCGCATCGCCGCGACCCGCCGCCTCACCACGACCCGGCGCCGCGCTGAGACCCGCCGCCTCGCCGAGGCCCAACGGGAGCCGCTTGCCGCCGTCGAGGCCGCGGACCACCCTGCCCCGGCGGATGAGCAGCGGCGGCGGGTGGCCGGCGTTGACGTACCGCAGCCGGCCGGAGTCCAGGTCGAGCTCGGCGAGGACCGCGGTGGTGAACCGCAGCTCCGGCAGATGCCGCTCGAGCGCGCGGTCGGCGGCGCGGGCCATCGCGGCGATCCCTTCGCCGCCGCGGCGGGCGGCGCGGATCGCGGACATGACGACGGCGGTGCCGAGCCCGGCCCGCAGCTCGTGGCCGGCGGTGTCGAAGATCGCGAAGAACAGCGTCCCGTCGTTGGCCGCGTAGTCGAACGCGTCGCCGCCGACCTCGTAGCAGGGTTCGAGGATCGCCGAGACCACGGCTCGTTCGCTCACGAACGTCATCGGCGGCTGCAGGCGCCACAGCAGCTCCGACGCCTCCGACATCCGCCGCTGCCGCCGGACCTGCAGCAGCGCGTCGCCGTACGGCATCTTCGTCGCCACGAGGTGACCGAGGAGCTGGCCGAACAGGTCGCAGCCGGCCAGCAGCCCGGGGTCGTCGGCGGACCCGCCGTCGCCGAGCCCGAACTCCAGCACGCCGAGCCGCTCCGTGCCGTCCAGCAGCGGCATCCACAGCCGCTGCCGTCCGTCCACCGTGGACGCCCTTGGCCGGACGGTCATGAAGACCTGTCCGGCCACAGTGGACTCGACGGGGAGCGGAGGTGGCGGTGCCGCGGGCGGGCGCGGCACCGGCAGCAGGACCCGCTGCTCCTGGTCGACCAGGTAGACCCAGACGTCCAGGCCGAGCGGCGCGGCCGCGGCGGCGGCCACGGCACCCAGCTCGTCCGGCTGGGCCAGCCGGTCCCGCTGGAGCAGGTCCACCACGGCCGCCCGCCACTGCCGGCGGTCCTCCGACGCGGCCACGGCACACCCCCTCGCTGCGACTTCTACCCCGCCGCCGGCGCGCGAACCATCAACGGCTACGCCAGGGTCCACCGCTGGTTCGTGCCCGAGCCGCACGCCCACAGGATGATCTTCGTGCCGTTGGCGGTGCCGCGGTTGCTGGCGTCCAGGCACAGGCCGGACTGCGCGCTGCTGATGGTGCCGTCGGCGTTGACGTTCCACTGCTGGTTCGCCTGGCCGTTGCAGTCCCAGATGACGACGGCGGTGCCGTTCGTGGTGCCGTTGTTGTAGGCGTCCAGGCACCTGGCGCCGTACACCGTCAGCTGCTTGCTCGACGTCACGGTCCAGGCCTGGTTGGCCTGCCCGTTGCAGTCCCACAGCTGCAGCTGCACGCCGTTGGTGGTGCTGGAGTTGTCGACGTCCAGGCACCGGCCGGACTGCACGCCCTGGACGCGCACCGCCGCGGGCGCCGACGCGAGCTGGCGGACCTCGATCGCGTCCAGGTCCGGCGCCCAGGCGGCGGCGTTGGAGAACGTGAGCGTGTTGGCCGAGCCGGCGGTCAGCGACACGATGACCGAGACGGTGCCGGCGGTGGTCCACGACCCGGTCGGCGGGAACGCGACGACCGTCGAGGGCTGCCCGTTGACCTGCAGCGTCGCCGTGCGCGTCGTGGGGTCGCCGTTGGTGTACGCGATGGTCGCCACGGCGAGGCCCGAGGACGGTGCGGCGACGGCGTTGAAGCGCAGGGTGCCGCCGTTGCCGATGCCACCGACCTTCGAGCCGCCCGAGCAGCCGTCGCAGGCGGCGACCGTCGCGCCGGTGCGGGTGTTGCCGGTCGCCTCGGCCTCGTAGGTGGTGGCGGCGGCCTCGGTGCCGGTGACGGTCAGCAGCACCGCGTCGTTCGCCGGGACGTTGACGGTGTACGACGTGGCGAAGCTCCCCGCGTTCTGCGCGGACCACAGGTTCCGCACGGATGCCGACGTCGCGGCGAGGCCCAGGTCCGCCCACCGGACGGTCATCGACGCCGCGGCGGTCCCCCGGTTGAGCAGCAGCACGGCGCGCCGTCCCGAGCCGGAGAGCACCTTCCCGTACACCTGCCGCCCCTGCGAATCGGAGACCTTGACGCCCTGCAGTCCGCGCGGGTCCTGGTCGACGGCGATCACCTCGGCGTTGCCGAGCGTCGCCCTCGTCGTGGCGTCCATCGTGGCGAGGTCGTCGCCGATGAGCAGCGGCGCGCCGGAGATCGCCCACAGGCCCATGTGGGTGCGGTTCTGCGCGGCGGTCAGCCCGGGCATGCCGGCGATCATCATGTCGGGGTCGTTGTAGTACCCGGTGTGCTGGGCCGCGGGGTGCAGGCCTTGGTCGAAGTTGCTGAGGACCATCGCCTGGGTGGCGGTCTGGCCGTAGTAGATGATGTCGGTGCTGGTGCGCCACATCGCGCCCATGCCGGGCGCCCAGTTCCACGGGCTCTGCACGCCCCAGTTGCAGATGGACAGCACGAGCGGGCGGCCGGTGGTCGCGGCGGCGCTGGTGACGGCGGCGCTGATCGCGCGGTACGTGCTCTGCGGGTCGAGCCCTTCGGCACTGCCGCCGCACCAGTCGACCTTGACGAAGTCGAAGCCCCAGCGGGAGAACTGCAGCATGTCCTGCGCGTAGTGGCCCTCGCTGCCGCTGCCGGGCGCCGCCGGGCGGCCGGTCGGGTAGTAGTAGCCGCAGCCGTCGCGGCCGGCGTCGGTGTAGATGCCGGCCTTGAGGCCCTTGCCGTGCAGGTAGTCGGCGATCGCGGCCATGCCGCCGGGCCACTCCGCGGTGTCGACGGTGATGTTGCCGGCGGCGTCGCGGGTCCCCTGCCACCAGCCCTCGTCGATGTTGACGTACTTGTAGCCGGCGGCGGCCAGCCCGGACGAGACGAGGGCGTCGGCCTGCGCCTTGATGACGTTGAAGTTGATCTTCGCGGCGAACGTGTTCCACGAGGCCCAGCCCATCGGCGGCGGCGGGACGGGCACCTGGGTGCCGGTGACGGCCGCCAGGGCGGGCCGGGCCGGGGTGGCGACATACACGGCGAGCAGGGCGAGGAGCGCGAGGAGGCGGACCGCATGCTTCATCTGCTGGTGTCCATGTCTCTAGGCGGGTGGCGACGATTGTTATCGCTCACATGCCATGCCGTCAATGCCCAGTCCGTCGCGGATGTGCGCGCTAACTTGTCGCGGTGACCAGGTAGTCGTCCGCCTCGGGGTTCCAGCGCAGCTGGACCGCGCCGCCGGTCGCGGCGGCCTTGCAGAACTGCAGGAACGTGCGGTAGCCGAGCTTCTTCTCGCTGAAGTCCGGCCGGACCCGGCGGACCTGGTTCTTCAGCCCCGACAGCGCCGCGCCGCCGCCCCCGGCGTCCAGCACCACGGACCGCAGCAGCGCGAACCCGTCCTCCCGGTCGCCGTGCTCGGGCAGCGCCACCTCCGGGTCGCCCTTGGCGCGGCCGCCGGACAGCTCGATGACGTTGCGGTCACCGAGGTGGCGCAGCAGCTCCCCGAACGCGCGGAACCCGTAGTCGGACTCGCTGAACGTCGGGTCCTTGCGCAGCAGGGTCCGCTTCAGCGTCGAGGCGGTGACCTCTCCCCCGGAGCTGCCCTGCAGCCCGGCGACGGTCTGCGCCACGATCACGGCGAGCTCGTCGACGTCGCCGACCTCGGGCACCGGCTCCGGCTCCGGCTCGGGCACCGGTTTAGCCCGGCGCGGCTCCGGCTCCGGCGTGGCGCGTGCGGTCCGGCCGCCGCCCCGGGTCCGGCTCGAGCGCGCGTCCACGCCCTCGAGCCGGTCGTAGTACAGGAACTCGTCGCACGCCGGAGGCAGCAGCGCCGAGGTGGACTTCTCGACGCCGACGCCGATGACCCGCTTGTTGAGCCCGCGCAGCTTGTCGACGAGCGGGGTGAAGTCGCTGTCGCCGGTGCACAGGACGAACGTGGAGATGTAGTCGCGCTCGAACGCCAGCTCCATCGCGTCGACCGCCATCTTGATGTCGGCGGCGTTCTTGCGCGAGGCGCCCATCCGCTGCGGCATCTCGATCAGCTCGACGTGCGAGCGGGTCAGCATCCGGCGGTCCTCGTCGAAGTACGACCAGTCCGCGTACGCCCGGCGGACCACCACCCGGCCACGCTCGGCGAGGGCGTCGGCGATCGGCCGGAAGTCGAAGGTCATGCCACCGAGGTGGTCCCGGGCGCCGAGCGCCAGGTTCTCGTAGTCGAGGAAGAGCGCGATCCGGTCTTCGGAGTCCACGCCGGTCACCCTACGCCCGTCGGCGATCATCGGCTCGCTGGGCTGGACTTTTCGTCCAGAAGCTGGACGTCTACTATGAGCGGGTGGATGCAGGAGCGGACGCGATCCTGGCGGCGCTGCTGCCGGTCATCGACGGGCTGGCGGCGACGTTCGGGCCGATGTGTGAGGTCGTCCTGCACGACTACCGGCGGGGCGAGCAGTCGGTCGTCGCGGTCGCCGGCTCGGTGACGGGGCGCAAGGCCGGCGACGCGATCAGCGAGATCGGCCTGGCCGTGCTCGCCCAGGGCGACGCCGCCACCAACGACGTCAACTACGTCACCCGCGCCCCCGACGGCCGGATCGTCAAGTCCTCGACCATGCCGCTGCGCGACGGCGCCGGCCACGTCTTCGGCGCCCTCTGCGTCAACGTCGACGTCACGGCGCTGCGGCAGGCCGGCGACCTGCTCACCGCCCTGGCCGGCGCGGCGGCCGCGCAGGTGCCGGCCACCACGTTCAGCGACGACTTCGATGATGTCGTCGATGCGTTGGTACGGGCGGAGGAGCTGGCACGGGGAAGGCCGGTGGCGGCGCTGACCCGGCCCGAACGGCTCGCGCTCCTGCGCGCGCTGGACCGGCGCGGCGTCTTCGCCGTCCGCAACGCCGTGCCCCGGGTCGCCGCGCGGCTCGGGGTCTCCCGGTCCGCGGCCTACGCCGACCTCGCCGAGAGCCGGAGGAGCTCCGTTGACACTGGATGACGCGCAGACACCGTTCCTGGCGGTCGACGCGACCGTGGTGCGGGCGAACGCCGACCGCCTCAGCAAGCATCTCGCCGGGCTCGGCGTGCCGCTGCGGGCGCACGTCAAGACAACGAAGTCCGTCGACCTCGCCGCGCTGCTCGACGACGGGCGGCCCGTCCCGATCACCGTGTCGACGCTCGCCGAGGCTTCCGCGTTCGCCGACGCCGGGTACCGCGACATCCTGTACGCCGTCGGCATCGCACCGGACAAGCTGCCGCGGGTGACCGCGCTGCGGGACCGGGGGGTCGACCTGACCGTGCTGCTCGACAGCGTGGAGCAGGCCGCCGCCGTGCCCGCCGGCGTGCCGGCGCTGATCGAGGTCGACTGCGACGGTCACCGCGGCGGCGTCCAGCCCACCGACCCGGTCCTGCTGGACATCGCGCGCACCCTCGCCGCGCGCGGCGCCGTGCCCCGCGGGGTGCTGACGCACGCCGGCGAGTCGTACTTCGCCGACGGCGTCACCGCGCTCCGTGCGGCCGCCGCGCACGAGCGCGACTGCGCGGTGCGGGCCGCCGCGGTGTTGCGGTCGGCCGGCTTCGAGGCGCCGGTGGTGAGCGTCGGATCGACGCCGACCGCGCACTTCGCGACCGACCTCACCGGCGTCACCGAGGTCCGGGCCGGCAACTTCCTCCTCTTCGACCTCGTGATGGCCGGCATCGGCGTGTGCACGCCGTCGGACCTGGCGATGACGGTGGTCGCCACCGTGATCGGCCACCGCCCCGACAAGGGCTGGATCCTCACCGACGGCGGCTGGATGGCGACGTCCCGGGACCGTGGCACCGCCCGCCAGCGCGTCGACCAGGGGTACGGGCTGGTCGCCGACCTCGACGGCACCCTGTATGACGACCTGCTGATGACCGACGCCAGCCAGGAGCACGGCATCCTCTCCGTCCGGCCCGGCAGCTCCGCCGCGCTGCCCACCCTGCCGGTCGGCGCCCGGGTGCGGATCCTGCCCAACCACGCCTGCGCCACCGCCGCGCAGCACGACCGCTACCACGTGGTCCGGCCGGGCTCCCGCGCCGTCGAGGCCGTGTGGTCCCGAATCAGAGGATGGTGACCACGATGCGGTTCCTGCCCGAGGCCGAGTCGGCCGCGCTCGTCAACGAGGAGTTGGCGTTCACCGCCGTGCGCTCGGCGCTGATCGCCGCCGCCGAGCCGCAGTCGTCGGTCTTCCCCGCCGTCGCCTGCCACGGCTCCGACCCGGCGAACCGGTTCACGGTCAAGCCCGGCGCGTCGGCCTCGCTGGCCGGCGTCAAGGTCGGCAGCTACTGGCCCGGCAACGCCGCCGCCGGGCAACCCAGGCACAACTCCGTCGTGCTGCTCCTCGACCAGTCCGTCGGCCGCGTCGAGGCGGTCGTCGAGGCGGGCGTCGTGAACGCCTACCGCACCGCCGCCGCGGACGCGGTCGCCGCCTCCGTGCTGGCGCGGGACGATGCCCGTACACTCGCCATCTTCGGAACGGGACACCAGGCGCTCTACGAGTGTCTGGCCCTCGCCCGGGTGCGGCCCGTCTCGACGATCCTCGTGGTCGCCCGCAGCGCCGCCAGTGGCGCGGAGTTCCTGTCCCGGCTCGCCGCCCGCGGCCTCACCGGCACGCTCACCCCCGCCGAGGAGGCCTGCGCCGCCGCCGACATCATCGTCACCGCCACCACCGCCACGGCACCCCTCTTCGACGCCGCCTGGGTGCGGCCCGGCACCCACGTGGCCAGCATGGGCTCCGACGCCGCCGGCAAGCAGGAGCTCCCACCGGCCCTGCTGACCACCGCCCGCCTCTTCTGCGACCTGCCGTCCCAGTCCGTCCGCATCGGCGAGCTGCAGCACGTCGCCGCCCTCGTCGCCGAGGGCACCCTCACCGTGACCGCCATCGGCGACGTCCTCGCGGGCCGCACCCCCGGCCGCCGCTCACCCGACGACATCACCGTCTTCGACTCCTCCGGCATCGCCCTGCAGGACCTCTTCATCGCCGAGGCCCTGCTCCGCGCCGGATGACGGCCAGTCCCGCGCCATGTGCGGTGGCGTGGCGTCGCCAGGTGCTCACCGCTGCTACCGCCGGGAACCAGCGTCCCGTCGACGTCGAAGAACACCGCCCCACGGATCATGCCCGAAGGCCATCGGTCGCCCCCACGCACCTGCGCGAGCCGGCCCGGCGTCAGGCTGGGTGCAGGTTGGTCCAGGAGCGGGTGGTGGGGAGCCGATCCACGCGTCCCGGGCGGTCTCCCAGTCGCGCAGGACGGTGGCGGCCGTGCCGAGGTTCCAGTAGGCGGGCTCCTCGGCGCCCCGCTGCACGTACGTGACGGCGGTCTTGCCGGTCTCCAGCGCGCGGGGCCAGTCGCGGGCGAACTTGAACGCCAGCGCCGCGCCGAACCAGACCGCCTTCGCCGCTCGCCGGGGGACGCGTGGCGCCACCGCGGCGAGCAGGTCGCCGGCGCGCGGCCAGTCCTCGGCCTCGAACGCCTCGTAGCCGTGCGCGACCGCCGCGACCACGTCACGGCCGGCGGAGCGCAGCGGGTTGAACCACCGGGAGAGCATGCCGCGGACGGTACGGGCCACGAGCCCACCTCGACAAGATCAGGAGGCGAACGCCTTGCGGTATTCGCGGGGTGGGACGCCGCGGCGGCGGACGAACTGCTCGCGCAGGGTGGCGGCGGTGCCGAAGCCGACGCGGCGGGCGACCTCCTCGATCGGCAGGTCGGCGGTCTCCAGCAGCTCCTCGGCCCGGTGCAGACGCTGGGACAGCACCCAGGCGTGCGGGGTCGAGCCGGTCGCGGCGGCGAACCGGCGGGCGAAGGAGCGCTGGCTCATCAGCGCCCGGGCGGCCAGGACCTCGACCGTCAGTGGGGCGTCGAGGTTTTCCCGGGCCCAGCCGAGGACCGCGCTGAGGCGCTCGTCGTCGCAGTCGGCCGGCACGGACGCCGCCACGTACTGCGCCTGCCCGCCGTCGCGGTGCGGCGACAGCACCATGTCGCGGGCGATGGTGTTCGCGACCGCCGAGCCGTATTCGCGGCGCAGCAGATACAGGCACATGTCCACGCCGGCGGCCGCGCCCGCGCCGGTGACGATGCGCCCCTCGTCGACATACAGCACTTCGGGCATGAGCAGCACATCCGGGAAGCGCGCCGCCATCGCCGCCGCCCACCGCCAGTGGGTCGTCGCCCGCCGGCCTTCGAGCAGGCCCGCGCACGCCAGGACGAACGCGCCGGTGCAGTGGCCCGCGATGGTCGCGCCCCGCTCGTACGCCGACCGCAGCGCCTCCAGCACCGCCGGCGACGGCGCGACGTCGAAGTGCTCCCACGAGGTGACGAGGACCAGGTCGGCCTGGGCGAGCCGGTCCAGGCCGTGCTCCACCATCAGCTTGAGCCCGGCGTCGGTGGCCACCGGCCCCGGCTCGTCGGTGCAGACCGCGAAGTCGAACCCGGGCAGCCCGCGGGACGTGCGGTCGTAGCCGAAGATCTCGCTCACGATCCCGGCTCCGAACGCGCCGGTGCCGTGGTGGACGTACGCGGCGACGTTGCGGAACGGATGATGCATGCCACCATGATGGCAGAAAATCTGCGATCGCGTGCAGATCTGCCACTGTTGTGTTCACGCCGCCGGGCGCAGGCTGAGACCATGTTCGTCATCGACTGCCCCACCCACGGGTCCCGCGTCCTGCTGTCCGAGCGCCGCATCCGCTCCCTGCGCAACACCGACACCGGCGTCCTGCTCGCCCTCGAGTGCTACTGCGGCCACGTCGAGAAGATCAGCACCGGCCGTCGCGCCCCCGCACGGCACGTCCCGGAGTGACCCGGTGCTGCGCGCTGGTGCGGGCGGGCCGCTCGCCGCGGAGCACGACCGGCTCGCCGCATGGGTCGACGGCGTCGGCGACCGCCGGCTCGCCGACGTCGTGCGCCACATCGAGCGTTGGGGCTAAAAGCCCAGGCGGCCGAACCTGCTGCGGTGGAAGACGAGCGGGGACGGGTCGGGCAGGGCCGAGCGGCCCGCGGCGCTGAGCCGCAGCAGGATGATGGTGTGGTCGCCGGCAGGGAACTCGTTGTAGATCGTGGTGTCGAAGTGGGCCAGGCCGTCGTCGAGGATGAGGGCGCCGTCGGCGGTGGCGGTGACGGGCAGGCCGTCGAAGCGCCGGTCGACGGCGCCCGCGAGCTGGCGGGCGACGGCAGAGTGGTGCTCGGCGAGGATCGTGACCCCCAGGTGGGCGGCGCGGCGCAGGTCGGGCCACGTCTTCGAGGTGTTCGCGATGCAGAACGACACCAGCGGCGGGTCCAGCGAGACGGACGTGAAGGAGCTCGCGGCGAGGCCGACGGGCACGCCGTCGACCAGCGCGGCGACCGCGACCACGCCGCTGGGGAAGATGCCGAACACCTCGCGCAGGCGGGCCGGGTCGAGGTCCTGGTTGGTCCGCAGCGTGCTCATCGGGTCACCGCCCCACCGAACGGCACGGACGCGGTCGCCCCGGCGGGTGGCGCGGGATGCCGCCAGAGGCCGCGGGCGGCCAGCTCGGGCAGGACGCCTTCGCCGAAGCGGTACGCCTCCTCCAGGTGCGGGTAGCCGGACAGCACGAACTCGCTGATGCCGGCCGCCGCGTACTCCTCGATGAGGTCGGCGATCTGCCGGTGGCTGCCGACGAGCGCGGTGCCGGCGCCGCCGCGGACGAGCCCGACGCCCGCCCACAGGTTCGGGTGGATCTCCAGGCCGTCCTTGGTGCCGCCGTTGAGGTCGAGCATCCGCCGCTGCCCCTCGGACTCGCTGCGGCGCAGCCCGTCCTGGACCTGGCGGATCTGCTCCTCGGAGATGCCGGCGAGCAGCCGGTCGGCCTCCGCCCACGCCTCCTCGGCGGTGTCGCGGGCGATGGTGTGCACCCGCAGCCCGTACGCCGGCTGCCGGCCCTCCGCGTCGGCGAGGTCGCGGACCCGGGCGACCTTCGCGGCCACGGCCGCCGGTGGCTCGCCCCAGGTGAGGTAGACGTCGACGTGGCGGGCCGCGACGTCGAGGGCCGCCGGGGACGAGCCGCCGAAGTACACCTGCGGCAGCGGCGCGGGGATCTGCGCGAGCACCGCGTCGGACAGCTGGAAGTGCCGGCCCTCGAAGGTGACGGGCTTGCCGGACCACAGGTCGCGGACGATCGACAGGAACTCGCCGCAGCGCTCGTAGCGGGCGTCCTTGTCCAGGAAGTCGCCGTACATGCGCTGCTCGTGGCTCTCGCCGCCGGTGACGACGTTGAGCAGCAGCCGGCCGCCGGACAGGTTCTGGAAGGTGCCGGCCATCTGCGCGGCGAGGAACGGCGAGGTGAGGCCGGGGCGGAACGCGACGAGGAACTTCAGCCGCTCGGAGACGCTCGCCAGCATGGCGGTGGTGATCCAGGCGTCCTCGCACCACGCCCCGGTGGGGGTGAGCGCCGCCTCGAAGCCGAGCTGCTCGGCGGAGCGCGCGATCTGGCCGAGGTACGGCACGGAGGCCGGGCGGCCGGCGGCACCGGCTGGGGTGCCGTGTCCGCCGCCGACGACCTGCCGGCCGTCTCCGCCGTTGGTGGGCAGGAACCAGTGGAACTTGAGGTCGGTCATCGGATTCCTTCCGTGGATACTCCGGCCTTCAGGCCGGGGAGGAAACGGAACTCCTGCGGAGCAGGGCAGGGACAGTCACTCCGCCGCCAAGGCGGATCGGCGTCTACCGCGCGTCATCGCAACGTTCACCATCTAGGCGGCTATCGCGTGAGCCGTGGCCAGGACGGTGAAGCGGGCGTTCAAGTACCGCTTCTACCCGACCCCCGAGCAGGCCGCCGAGCTTGCCCGGACGTTCGGGTGTGTCCGACTGGTCTACAACCTGGCGTTGCAGGCCCGGACCGAGGCGTGGACACTGCGCCAGGAACGCGTCAACTACACCGCCACCAGCGCGATGCTGACCGCGTGGAAGAAGACCGAGGGTCTCGCGTTCCTGAACGAGGTGTCCTCGGTTCCGCTGCAGCAGGCGCTGCGACACCTGCAAGTCGCGTTCTCGAACTTCTTCGCCAAGCGGGCCAAATACCCGACGTTCAAGTCCAAGAAGAAGTCGCGGCGGTCGGCGGAGTACACGACCAGCGCGTTCCGGTACCGCGACGGCAAGCTGACCCTCGCGAAGATGGCCGAGCCGCTGGACATCGTGTGGTCGCGGGCACTGCCCGAGGGTGCATCGCCGTCCACGGTGACCGTGTCGCAGGACGCTGCCGGACGCTGGTTCGTGTCGCTGCTCTGCGACGACGTAGTCCCCGAGACAGTTGCCACCGGACAGGTCGGCATCGACGCGGGGCTCGACTCCCTGCTCACCCTGTCGACCGGCGAGAAGATCACCAACCTCCGGCATGAGCGCCGTGACCGGACCGCCCTGGCTCGCGCCCAGCGGCAGCACGCCCGCAAGCAGAAGGGCTCGAACAACCGCGCCAAGGCTCGCGTGAAGGTCGCCCGCGTCCACGCCCGCATCACCGACCGCAGGCGTGACCACCTGCACAAGCTGACCACTCGGCTCGTTCGTGAGAATCAAAGGATCGTGATCGAGGACCTGACCGTACGCAACATGGTCAAGAACCACACGCTGGCCCGCGCCATCTCCGATGCGGCGTGGCGACAGTTCCGCACCATGCTGGAGTACAAGGCGGACTGGCACGGCCGGACGTTGGTTACTGTTGACCGCTGGTTCCCGTCGAGCAAGCTGTGCTCGACCTGCGGTGCGCTCGCTGAGCGGATGCCGCTGCACGTGCGGTCGTGGACGTGCCGGTGCGGCACCGTCCACGACCGGGACGTCAACGCGGCCCGCAACATCCTCGCGGAGGGGCTCTCCGTGATCGCCTGTGGAGGCGGTGTAAGACCTCAACGAGAGTCCTCTCGAACGGGGCAGTCGCCGGTGAAGCAGGAACCCCCTGGGGTGACCCAGGGAATCCCCGCCCTTTAGGGCGGGGAGGACTGTCAACACGCCTGTCCGTGGTTACGCCTGTCCGTGGTTTGGGGGTGGGGTACCGTCGACGGCCCAGCGGCCGAGGTGCTGGATCTTCCATGTGGTCGGGTCGTGGAGGGTGTGCGTGCGGGCGTTGCGCCAGTGCCGGTCGAGGCCGAGCCCCGCGGCCGCCGACCGGGTGCCGGCGACCTCGAAGAGGCGGCTGCCGGCGTCGACCGCGGCGCGGCTGGTGGCGGCCCGCGCGGCGGCGACGGCGAGCGACGCCGCGCCGGTGAGGGCGGCGGCGTCGGTACGGGCGGCAGCGTCGGTACGGGCGGCGTCCGCTGTGAGCCCCGTACCGGTACGGGCGACGTTCGCTGTGAGCCCCGTACTGGTACGGGCGGGGTCCGCCGTGAGCGCGGCGTCGGCCCGGTCGATCGCCCTGGCCGCCTCGGCGAGCAGCGCCTCCCCCGCCCGGACGGCCAGCTCCAGCTCGCCGAACGCGTGCACGACGAGCGGGTCGTCCGCGGCCCGGTCGACTCCCGCGTCGGGGTACGGGCGGCTGCGCTCCCGCACGAACGCGGCGGCCTCCGTGAGCGCGGCGCGGGCGATCCCGGCGTCGATGGCGGCGTGCAGCACCTGCGCGAACGCGCCGTAGGTCTGCGGCCCGTCGAACGTCACCGCGTACGGTGTGATCAGCGAGTCGGGAACGTCGACGCCGCGCAGCACGACGGAGCCGCTGGCGGTGGTGCGCTGGCCGAGGCCGTCCCAGTCGTCGATGACCTCCACGCCGTCCGCGTGCCGGTCGACCCACGCGACGTGCAGCGGCCCGTCGGGGCCGAGGTGGGCGAGCACGGGGATGCGGTGCGCGAGCAGCGCCCCGGTGGCGTAGAACTTGCGGCCGTCGAGGCGCCAGCGGTCGTCGCCGAGAGCGGTCAGCGTGGTCCGGATGTCGCGGACGTGCTTCGTGCCGGCCTCGGACTGGGCGTTGCCGAAGCGGCGCCCCGCGAGCACCTCCCCGAAGAGCTGCCGCCGCTGGGCGTCGGTGCCGTTGCGGCGGAGCTGGCCGATGTACGCGTAGTGGCTGTGCGGGATCTGCGCGATGTTCGGGTCGCCGGTCGCCAGCAGCCGGACCACCTCGGCGACGGTCTCCACGGGCAGGCCTGCGCCCCCGTACGGTACGGGCACGGTGATGGCGAGGAGCCCGGACGCGCTGAGCTCGTCGAGCTCCGTGACCGGCAGCACCCGCCGCGCGTCCCGGTCGGCGGCATCCCGGGCGAAGCTGCGCGCGAGCCCGGCGGCGACCTCGACCGCCGCGCCGGCGGTGAGCACGGGGACGGTGGTGAGCGCCCGGGTCATGCGCCCTCCCGCAGCTTCGCGTAGGCCGCGCTGGGGCTGGTCCCGTCCAGCAGGTACTGCCCGACGATCCGGTCCCGGTAGATCACCGGGTTGTGGGAGGCGAGGGTACGGGCGTTGCGCCAGTGCCGGTCGAGCCGGAACCGTTCGGTGACCGCGGACGCCCCACCGACCTCGAACAGCTCGGTGGTCAGGTCCAGGACGAGCCGCGCGACCACGCCCTGCGCCCCGAAGACCGCGACGTCCGCGACGTCCGCGCGGTCTGCGAAGCGGTCGGAGTCGGGCTCGGACCGCGCGGCCGAGATGGCGCCGGCCGCCGCCAGGACCGCGGCGGACACGACGGTCGAGGCACCGGCGAGACGGCCGACGACCTGCTGCACCTGCGGGTCGGTGGCCGGCGACGGGTGCGCGGGGTTGTGCAGGTTGCGGGTGCGTCCGTTCACGTAGGCGACCGTGTCGGCGACCGCGGCTCTGGCGATGCCGGCCAGGCTCGCCAGGTGTACCAGCTGAAACACCGCCATCAGGGTGGAGCGGGTCTCCTCGAAGGGCTCGACGTCCTCGGCGGCGACCGGCACGTCCTCGAAGATCGTGGTGCCGCTGCCGGTGAGCCGCTGCCCGAAGCCGTCCCAGTCGTCGATTCTGGTCACGCCGGGCGCGGACGCGGGGACGAGGACGTTCACCGTGCCGTCCTTCCCGGCGGCGGTGGTCTGGATCCAGTCGGCGAAGAGGCTGCCGGTGGAGTAGAACTTCCGGCCGTCGAGCCGGAAGCCGTCATCGGCGGGGCGCAGCGTGCTCTCGGGGGCGGACCAGGAGGTGCTGGCGCGTTCGCTCTGCGCGTTGCCGACGATCACGCCGGCCGCGATCCGCCGCAGCCACCGGTCGCGGACCTCCGAAGCAGCGTGCGCGAGGCGGCTCTCGACGAAGCCGATGTGCCCGCGCAGCAGCTGCGGCAGGTTCGAGTCGGCCCGGCCGAGCTCGATGAGCTGCTCGGTGAACTCGGGCAGGGTGGCGCCGAGACCCCCGTGCTCGACGGGGATCCGCAGCTTCGTGAACCCGGCCTCCCGCAGCCACTCGACCTCCTCGGCCGGCAGCCGGCGGTCGGCCTCCCGCTCGACGGCGCCCTCGGCGATGCGCGCGAAGACGGGGGCGAAGCGCTCGGTGAACGTCATGACGCCCCCAGCCGGGGCACCGCGGTCAGCAGTTGTCGCGTGTACGGGTGCCGCGGCCGCTCGAAGACGTCGGCTGCGGTGCCGTGCTCGACGATCCGGCCGTCCTTCATGACCAGGATCCGGTCGCTGACGTGGTGGATGACGCCGAGGTCGTGGGAGATGAACAGGTAGCTGACCCCGAGCTCGTGCTGCAGGTCGGTGAGCAGGTCGAGCACCTGCGCCTGGATCGACACGTCGAGCGCGGAGACCGGCTCGTCGCACACGACGACCTTCGGCTCGGGCGCGAGCGCGCGGGCGATCGCGACCCGCTGCCGCTGCCCGCCCGACAGTCGCAGCGGCACCGCGTCGAGGTGGGTGGCGCCGAGGCCGACCTGTTCGAGCAGGCGCACGGCCCGCTCCCGGGCCTCGGCCTTCGAGCGGGGCGGCCGGTCGCCGGTGCCGAGCGCGTCGGTCAGGATGCGGCCGACGGACCAGCGCGGGTCGAAGGAGCTGTGCGGGTCCTGGTAGACGACGCCGACCTGTCGGCGCAGCGGCCGGCGGCGCTCGGTGGTCAGCGCCGACCAGGGCTCGCCGTGCAGCAGTACCTCACCCGACGTCGCCGCCAGGAGGGCGAGGGCGATCCGGGCGGTGGTGGTCTTGCCGGAGCCGGACTCGCCGACGATGCCGAGGGTCTCGCCGCCGAACAGCTCGAACGACACGTCGTCGACGACGGTCCGGTCCACCTTGTCGGGTCCGCGGAACACCTTCGTGAGGTGCCGCGCCTCCAGCACGGGCCGGCCGCGGTCGATCGTCCTCCTTGGACGTTCCACAGTGGATGGCCCGCTCAGCCGGGTGCCGCGGGTGTGTTCGGACGGGATCGCGGCGAGCAGCATCCGCGTGTAGTCGTGCCGCGGCTCGTGCAACACCTGCGCCGCCGGGCCGTGCTCGACGATCTCGCCGTCGCGCATCACGGCGACCTCGTCGGCGAGCCGCGCCACGACGGACAGGTCGTGGCTGATCAGGATGATCGACGTCCCGCGCGCCTTCGACGCGGCGAGCAGGTCGAGCACCTGCGCCTGGACGGTGACGTCGAGCGCGGTCGTCGGCTCGTCGGCGATGAGCAGCGGCGGGTCCAGGGCGATCGCCGACGCGATCAGCGCCCGCTGCCGCAGGCCGCCGGACAGCTCGTACGGCCGCTGCCGCGCCCGCACCGCCGGCTCCGGCACCCCGACGGACCCGAGGAGCTCGACGGCCTTGTCGGCCCGTTCGGCGCGGCCACCCCACCCGTGGATCCGCAGCGGCTCGGACACCTCGTCGCCGACCCGGCGCAGCTGGTCGAGGGAGACCAGCGCGTCCTGCAGCACGAAGCCGACCCGGCGGCCGCGGACGGCCCGCCACGCCCGCTCCGAGGTGTGCAGCAGGTCGGTGCCGGCCAGGTCGATCCGGTCCGCGGTGACGCTGGAGCCGGCGCCGGTGAGCCCGACCAGGGTGCGGGCGGTGACGCTCTTGCCGGATCCTGATTCGCCGACGATCGCGAGGCACTGCCCGGGCCGTGCGGTGAACGAGATCCCCTTGACGACCTCGTCGCCGCCGAACGCCACCCTGAGGTTCTCGACCCGCAGCAGCGTCGCCTGTTTCACCAACGGTCGTGCGTCCACTGTGGTCATCGGGCGGCTCCTCCGAGTCGGTGCTGCAGGGTGCGGCCGAGCGAGGTCACGGACAGCGCCACCAGCACGATCACGACGCCGGGCAGGATCTCCAGCCACCACGAGGTGGTGATGTGCAGGCGGCCGGCGTCCAGCAGAGCGCCCCACTCGGAGCTGGGCGGGGCGACACCGAGGCCGAGGAACGACAGCGCCGACGCCCACACGATCGACTGGCCGACGCCGAGGGTCGCGACCGCGACGAGCGGCCGCATGGCGTTGGGGAACAGGTGCCGCCGGATGACGGTGAGCCTGCCGTGCCCGAGCGCGGTGGCCGCCTCGATGAACCCGGCCTGCCGCACGGCGAGGACCTGTCCACGGATCATCCGGGCGTACCCGGGCGCGGAGCCGATCCCGACCGCGACGATCGACGTGGCGAGCGACGGGCCGCGGACCGCGATGACCAGCAGGGCCAGCAGCAGCGACGGGAACGCGAACGCCACCTCGAGGACGCGGGTGATGGCCGCGTCGACGACCCCGCCGGCCAGCGCCGCGGTGAAGCCCAGCGTGATGGCGAAGGCGAAGGCGAGGGCGGTCGCGCCCAGGCCGAGGCCGAGCGACTCCCGGGCGCCGTAGATGACCCGCACCAGCAGGTCCCGGCCGGCGTCGTCGGTGCCGAACGGGTGCTGCCACGAGGGCGCCTGGAGGGTCGCGGTCAGGTCGATCGCGGTCGGGCTGTCGCCCGTGAGCAGCCCCGGCGCGAGCGCCGCGACCACCACGAACCCGGTGACGAGCAGCGACACGACGGTGCCGGGTCGCGGCAGCCTGATGGGGCGGGTGGTGAGCGGGATCGTCGTCACGGGGCGACCGCCGTCCGCAGCCGCGGGTCGATCAGCGCGTACGCGAGGTCGACCAGCAGATTGGCGATGACGTAGATGGCGGCGACGACCAGGACGATCCCGGACACCGTCGGCAGGTCGCGGGTGTTGACGGCGGTGACGAGCACCTGCCCGATCCCGGGCCGGCCGAAGATGTTCTCGGCGATGACGGCGCCGGAGACGAGCGCGCCGAGCGCCCAGCCGGACAGGGTGACCGCCGGGAGGATCGCGTGCCGCAGCACGTGCCGCAGCCGCACGCCCAGGTCCGACATCCCGCGGGTGCGGGCGGTGGTCACGAACGGCTGCCGCAGCACCTGCTCGAACTCGTCGCGGGTCACCTGACCGAGGAAGCCGGCGAGCGGGATCGCGAGCGTGAGCACCGGCAGGACGCTCCCCCAGGCGCTGGTGCCCCCGATGATCGGGAACGCCCGCAGCTGGACGGCGAAGACGACGAGGAGCACGACCCCGACCCAGTAGTGCGGCAGGCTCGCCGTCAGCGCCTCCCAGGTGGTGCCGAGGCCGGTCAGGAACCTGCCCCGTTTCACGGTCACCAGGGTGATGCCGAGGGCGAGCGCCCAGGCGACGAGCAGCGCCGCGCCGGTGAGGGTCAGGCTCGGCAGCAGCTGCCCGCCGATGATCTCCAGCACCGGCCGTTTCTGGGTGTACGACGTGCCGAGGTCACCGTGCAGCAACCCGTTCAGGTAGTCCAGGTACTGCACGACGACCGGGTCGTCGAACCCGAACCGCTCGTTGAGCGGCGCGAGCTCCGCGGCCGTCCACTGCTTGTCCTGCCCGGTCTGCAGGTTCATCAGCGTGTTGGCCCGGTCGCCGGGGACGGCCAGCTGGGCGAAGAACGTGACCGACGCGGCGGCCACGATCACCGCCAGGGACGCCACGGTCTTGAACACCACCCGGATCACGGCGCTCATCCGACGAAGTACGCGTCGGAGAAGACCGGCTCGCCCTGGCTCTTCTCGAGCCACACGTTCTTCAGGTTCTGGGCGACGGCGTAGGTGGAGTTCTGCGTGTACAGGCCGATCCCGGCCGCGTCGTCCTGGATGATCTGCTGCGCCTTGCCGTACAGGGCGTTGGCCTTCGCTGCGTCGGCCTCGGCGTTGGCCTGCTGGATCGTCGTGGACAGCGTCTCGTTGTTGTAGAAGGACCGGTTGCTGCCGTTCGGCTTCTCCGTGGTCGAGGGCCGCCACACGATCCACAGGATCGCGGCGCTCGGGCTGGTCCAGTAGGACGGGGTGGCGTCGAACGTGCTCGGGTCGGAGTACTTGCCGCCCCACAGCTCGGCCTGGGTCGCGGGGATCAGCTTCACGTCGAAACCGACCTGCTTCCACTGCTCCTGCAGCACCTGCAGGACGGTCGCGCCCTCCTGGGTGAAGATGAACCCGGAGCCGTAGACGAGCTTGATGGTGAGCGGCTGGCCGTCCTTGGTGCGGACCTTCTCGGCGTTGCGGCCCGTCCAGCCGGCCTCGTCGAGCAGCTGGTTGGCCTTGGCCGGGTCGTAGGCGTAGGCCTTGGCCGCCTCGGCGTTGTAGCCGGGCGTGGACTGGCTGACGGCGGGGTTGCCCTCGTACGGGATGACGCCGTGGAAGCCGGCCTCGACGGCGGCCTTCCGGTCCGCGCCGTAGGCGAACGCCTTGCGCACGGCGGCGTCGGTGAACGGGCCGGTCTTCGTGTTGATGTAGAACGAGACGGGCTTGCCGGGCGTGATGTAGCGGATCGTCTGGTACCGCGCGGTCGCGTCCTTCCAGTTGACCGTCGGCACCTCGTACACCACGTGGGACTCACCGGTGCTCAGCGACGCGTAGCGGGAGACGCCGTCGGCGATGAACTTCCAGCGCACCTCGTCGACGATCGCCGGGCCCTCGTGCTTCGCGGTGGCCGGCCAGGACGTGTAGGCCGGGTTCTTGGCGAGCACGACCTCCTCGCCGTGCTTCCACTCCTTGACGGTGAAGCCGCCGGAGCCGATCGGCTTCTCGCAGTTCTCCTTCTCCGTGCGGCTCTTGTACGCCGTCGGCGACTGGATGCCGAAGTAGCCCTGCGTGATGAGGTTCAGGAACGGCGGGTACGGCGAGTTCAGCGAGATCTCGACGGTCCTGGCGTCGACGGCCTTCGCCGACTTGTAGTACGGGTCGATGGAGACCTTGGCGGTGCTGTTGCCGCCCTTGTTCTCCCACAGGTCGAAGTTCCAGGCGACCGCCTCGGCGTCGACCGGCGTGCCGTCGGTGAACTTCACGCCCTCCTTGAGGGTGAAGGTGTACGTGAGGCCGTCCGCGGACGCCGCCCACTTCGTCGCCAGCCACGGCTGGACGCTGCCGTCCTCGGCGAGCGTGACGAGGCCGTCGAGGACCTGGCGGGAGATGTACGCCTGCTGGATCCAGCCGCCGAAGATGCACGGCGGCTCCTGGACGTGGCCGTAGACGATGGTGCCGCCGGTCTTCGGCGTCCCGTCGCTGGTCGCCTCAGCGGCACCGCACGCGCTCAGCGACGCGGTCGCGAGGATGACGGCGAGTGTCTTCTTCACGGGGTTTCCTTTGTGGGGTCGGTGATGCCGCTGACCGGGAGATGCGCGCCGCCGCGGTACCGGGCGCCGTGGTGCCGCTCGGGCAGCCGGTCGCCCTCGCCGAAGATGCGGTCGCGGAGGGTCTCGCGCTCGTCGTACGTGCTGCGCAGGCGCCCTCGCTCGCGCAGGACGGGCACGACGTGCTCGATGAAGTCGCGGGTGGTCTCGTGGGAGTGGTACTGCAGCAGGTTGATGCCGTCGATGCCGACCTCGTCGAGCCAGCGTTCGATCTCGTCGGCGACCTGCTCGGGGCTGCCGACGGCGAGCAGCGGCTGGCGGCCCAGGTCGCCGAAGCCTTCGAGCAACTCGCCGACGGTCTGCTCCGGGTCGATGACCCGGAACCGGCTGACCCGGCCCTCGCCGGTGGCGACGTCGCCGACCTTCGTGTCCGGCGGGTACGCGGTCGGGTCCCACGGCAGGCCAGCGTGGGCGAGGTAGCCGTCGGCGCTGGCCAGCTCCTGGTAGCGGGCGAACTTCGCCTTCGCCTCGTCCTCCGTCGGCGCCACGACGACGCCGGCGATGGTGATGAACCGCACGTCGTCGGCGCGCCGGCCGGCGGCGACGGCCGCCTCGCGGATGCCCGCGATCGTCGTGCGCAGCGCCTCCGTGCTCGGGCCGCCGGTGAAGACGACCTCGGCGTGCTTGCCGGCGAACCTCGTGCCGGCCGCGCTGGCGGTGGCCGTGAACAGCACCGGGGTGCGCTGCCGGCTCGGCGACGGCAGGTGCGGCCCCTCGACCTTGAAGTACTCGCCGTCGTGGTGGATCGGGCGGATCTTCGCCGGGTCGGCGAACACGTTGCCCTCCCGGTCGGCGACGATCGCGTCGTCGTCCCAGGAGCCTTCCCACAGCTTGTACAGCACGTCGAGGTACTCGTCGGCCCGCTCGAACCGGTTGTCGTGCTCGACCTCGTCGTCGTGCCCGAAGTTGCGGGCCGCGTTGGGCAGGTAGGACGTGACGATGTTCCAGCCGACCCGGCCCTTGGTGAGGTGGTCCAGGGTGCTGGCCCGGCGCGCCCACGCGAACGGCGGCTCGTAGGTGGTGGAGAACGTGATGCCGAAGCCGAGGTGCTTCGTGACCGCCGCCATCGCCGGCACCACCGACGCCGGGTCGTTGTTGGGGATCTGCAGGCCCTGCCGGATGGCGGTGGCCGCGGAGCCGCGGAACGTGTCGTAGGTGCCGACGACGTCGGCGAGGAAGACCGCGTCGAAGCCGCCCTCTTCGAGCAGCACGGCGAGCTCGGTCCAGTACTCGATGTCGTTGAACCGCTCCCGGTTGTTGTCCGGCAGCCGCCACAGCCCGTGGGTGATGTGGCTGACGCAGTTCATCTCGAACAGGTTGAGGATGAGGCGCTTCATGCCTTGGCAGTCCTTCTGTATCGCGCCGCCGGGTGCGTCTCGGGGAGGCGGTCGCGGCCGAACAGCTTCTGCCGCAGGGTCCCCTCGGTGTACTCGCGCTGGGCGAGGCCGCGGTCGCGCAGCACCGGGATGACGTGGTCGACGAACTCCTCGTAGCTGCCGGGGATCTCGGCGTTGACGACGTTGATGCCGTCGACGCCCGCGGCCCGCCAGCGCTCCAGCTCGTCGGCGATCTGCTCCGGGGTACCGGTGACGCGGCCGTTGTGGGAGGTGTAGTGCGCGACGTCGCGCAGGGTCGGCGGGCGGTCGGTGACCAGGTCGTTGATCCAGCCGAGGATCGACTGGACGCCCTCGGTCTTCAACTCGCCGACGGGCCGGTCGAGGTCCTTGAGGGCCTCGTGACCGAGGTCGATGCCGATCGCGCCCGACATGTGCGACAGCTGGGCGTCGTAGTCGATCCACTGGTCGAGCTCGTCGCTGCGGCGCTTCGCCTCCTCCTCGGTGGAGCCGACGACGAAGTGCAGGCCCTGGAAGAACTTGAGGTCGTGCGGCGAGCGGCCGTGCTGGACCGCGCGGGCGCGGATGTCGGCGGTGTCCCGGGCGGCGGCCTCGACGCCCGGCGCGACGATGAACACGGCCTCGGCGTTCTTCGCGGCGAACGTGCGGCCCGCCTCCGACGCGCCGGCCTGGAAGAGCAGCGGCGTGCGCTGCGGCGACGGGCTCACCAGGTGCGGGCCTTCCACCTTGTACCGGGGGCCCTCGTGCTCGATCCGGTGGATCTTGTCGTAGTCGGCGTGGATGCCGGTCGCGCGATCCTGGACGAGCGCGTCGTCCTCCCACGAGCCTTCCCACAGCTTGTACGTGACGTCGACGTACTCGTCGGCCCACGCGTAGCGCTCGTCGTGCTTCGTCAGCCCTTCCAGGCCGAAGTTGCGTGACGCGTTGGGCAGGTAGTTCGTGACGATGTTCCAGGCGACGCGGCCCTTGCTGGCATGGTCGAGCGTGGAGATGCGGCGGGCGAAATTGAACGGGTGCTCCTGCAGGATCGACGCGGTGAAGGCGATCCCGAGGTGCTCCGTCGCGTAGGCGATGGCGCTCGCGAGCACCGACGGGTCGTTGCTCGGCACCTGCAGGCCGGCCTCGACGTATTTGCGTTCGTCGCCACGGTACGGCGCGTACAGCCCGACCACGTCGGCGAAGAAGATCGCGTCGAACGTGCCGCGCTCCAGGGTCCTGGCGAGGTCGACCCACAGGTCGAGGCTGTTGAAGTCGGCCTGGCGGGCGCTCGGCCGGCGCCAGGTGCCCTGAATGATGTGGCCGGTGGTGTTCATCACGAAGGCGGCGAAGTGCAGGGGTCGCATGCATCTCTCCTTGTTTCTCGGTAAATACTATAGACTTAGTAGGGTATTGACGCGCAAGACCCCGGGTGGAAGGCATTGCCGATCCCCCCTTCCGCTTTGGAGTGCGTATGCGGATCGAGCAGCTCACATACCTGGCCGCGGTGACCCGGCACGGCTCCCTGCGCCGTGCCGGCGAGGAGCTGCACGTGTCGCAGCCCGCGCTGAGCGAGGCGATCCGCAAGCTCGAACAGGAGCTGGGCGTGCGGCTGCTGGACCGGCGCCGCTCGGGCGCCCGGATCAGCGCCGCGGGTCAGGAGCTGCTGCAGCCGATCGTCGACGTCCTGGAGGCCGTGGACCGGCTCAAGGCCGCCGCGGGCAACCAGCGGACCAGCCGGCGGCTGCTGCGCATCGGCACCGTCAACGCCGGCACCGCCGCGCTCGTCCTGCCGGCCGTGCGCGCCTTCCAGGCCGCCGACAGCGCGGCCGTGGTCGAGGTCCGCAACCTCCAGCAGGACGAGATCCACGTGTCACTCGCCGAGGGCACCCTCGACCTGGGCCTCGTCAACCTCCTCGACGGCGACGACGTGCCACCCGACCTCGAGGCGACCCCGCTGCTCACCGGCCGCCCCGCCGCCGTCCTGCCCGCCGGCCACCCGCTCGCCGCGGGCGCCGAGGTCACCGTCGACGACCTGCGCGCCGAGCGCTTCGTCGCCATGCGCGCGGGCTACCTCATGCACCGCTTCGCCCACCGCCTCTTCGGCGCCGACCTGCCGGCGCGCTGGCACTCCACCGACGGCGCGGAGATGGGCAAGATGATGGTCGCCGAGGGCATCGGCCTCACCGTCCTGCCCGACTACAGCGTGCACGGCGACCCGCTCGAACGCGCCGGCCTCATCGTCACCAGGCCCCTGCGCGGCGACACCACGGTCGTCACCATGGCCGCCCTGCACCGCCGCCAGCCCCGGGTCCCGCCGGCCATCGTCGAGATCCTGTCCCACCTACGCGCCCGCGCCCGCACTTGACCGTTGTTTCAGGTGGCCGACTTCTCAGGTGGCCGTCTTTTCACGTGGCCGTCTTTTTCGGGTGGCCGTCTTTTTCGGGTGGCCGTCTTTTTCGGGTGGCCGTCTTTTTCGGGTGGCCGCGGTGTGCCGGTCGAGCGTGGCGAGCCGCTGGTGCCGCACCGGCCCGGGCTCCAGCGCCCGGTGCATGCGGATGACGCTCCTCGTGCAGGCGGGCGCCGGGCAGTGCCCTGAGCACCATCACCCGGTCGTCGGCCCACAGCGCCTCCGGCTCCCCGAACCACCGGCAGGCGGCCGGCTCACGCCGCCGCCGCTCCACCCGGAACGCGTCGTCCGTCGTGATCGTCTTTACGACCACCGGCACCTCTCGGTAGCTGCCGGGCGGTCACCAGCGACTTGCCGGTGCGGTGCAGCACCCGGCCGACGGTCGGCCCGGCCGTCACCGCCACCGTCGCCCGTCCACCTCCAGCAGCGCGTCCGGCCAGGTCCGCTGGTCAGGGGTGTCGGGGACGGGCACGCCGCGCGCTTGCTCGAGGCGCTGCCAGGCGAGCGCGGGCGGGACGCCGTCGAGGGCCAGGATGCCGGCGGCGAGCATGGCCGAGCGCCCGATCCCGAACCGGCAGTGCGTCACCACGTGCCCGCCCGCGCGGACCAGGCCGGCGAGGCGCCGCAGCTCGGGCAGGACCACTCCGGGCGCCGGCACGCCGCGGTCCGGAATCGGGACCGCCACGAACTCCAGGCCCGCGTCGCCGGCCGCCCGAGGCTCGTCGGCGAGATCGACCTCGACCAGCTCCTCGGCGGTCAGCGCGCACACCAGCACACCGACGCCGGCCCCGCGCAGGGCGGCCATCTCGTCCGCGAGCCAGTCCCCGCCGCGCGGTTTCGCCATGGTACTGACCCTGCCGGCCCCCGGCAGGTCGACGGTGAACAGGTTCGGGCGCATGCTTCTCCGTCTGCTTTGTGACCTTGTGACCCGCCGGCACGGGTGGCCGTGCCGGCGGATCCGTGGACGTGGGTCAGGCGATGTCAAGGACCCAGGTGACGCCGAAGCGGTCCTTGAGCATGCCGTACAGCGGCGACCAACCGGACGGCGCGAGGTCCTGGACGATCGTCGCGCCGCTGGACAGCGCCTTCCAGTAGGCGGTGATCTCGTCGGCATCGGTGCCGCGGACCGAGACGAAGACGGGCTTGTCGCCGGCGTCGTACGACAGCGCGGCGGGCACGTCGTAGGCCATGACATGGAAGCCGTTGTCCGCCCGGACCTGACCCCACATGACGTGCTCCACGTCGTCGGCGTGGGGGACGAGGACGATCTCACCGCCGAAGGCGGACTGGTAGAACTCCAGCGCCTGACGGGCGTCGCCGCGGAAGTTCAGGTGCGTGGTGGTGGTGATGCTCATCGTAGCTCCTTGGGTTTGTCTGGCTGTGCGACCCGCTTGTCTGGCTGTGCGACCCGCTTGTCTGGCTGTGCGACCCGAGGCTGCCAGCGGTAGGTGCCAGGTTGTGGCACCTTTGCCGGGCAAGATGGATCTCATGCCGAAGACCTCCGCCCGCCTGCTCGCCCTGCTGTCGCTGCTGCAGACGCGGCGGGACTGGCCGGGGATGTCGCTCGCCGAGCGGCTCGAGGTCAGCCTGCGGACGGTACGCCGGGACGTGGACCGCCTGCGGGAGCTCGGCTACCCGATCGTGGCGCTCAAGGGCCCCGACGGCGGCTACCGGCTCGGCGCCGGCACCGAGCTGCCGCCGCTGCTGTTCGACGACGAGCAGGCCGTCGCGCTGAGCATCGCGCTGCAGGTGGCCGCGACCACCCCCGGCAACGGCACCGCCGAGGCCGCCGCGCGGGCGCTGCACACCGTCAGGCAGGTCATGCCCGCGCGACTACGCCACCGGATCGACACCCTGCACATCACCGCCGCTGCTCCCGTGCCGGCCGCTGCCGAGCCAACGGTCGGCGGCGATGTACTCATGGCACTCAGCACCGCCGCACACGCCCGGGAGGTCCTACGCTTCGACTACGCCGACCGCGGCACGCGCCGGGTCGAACCTCACCACATCGTGACCTGGGACGGACGCTGGTACCTGGTCGGCTGGGACCTCGACAGGAAGGATTGGCGCATCTTCCGCGCCGACCGGATCACCCTGCGCACCCCGAACGGCCCCCGGTTCACGCCCCGCCCCCTCCCCGGCGGCGACGTCGCCGCTTACGTCACCGGCACCTTCCACCGCAACACCTGCCGCGGCGTGGTGATCCTGGACCTCCCGGCCGCCACGGTCGCCCAGTACACCCGCGCCGGCATCGTCGAAGAACTCGCCCCCAACCAGTGCCGCCTGACCCTCGAGTCATGGTCGTGGATGGCCCTCGCCGCCTCCATCGCCAGATTCGACGCCGACCTCCAGGTCATCGACCCCCCGGAACTCCGCGCCGCCTGCACCCGCCTGGCCCACCGCTTCCTGAACGTGACCCCCTGACCCCTGCTCCACACCGCGCCGGCATCGACTACCTCGCGCCCAACCGGAGCCCAACACCTCACCCACACCGGCGACCGGGCCGCGCTCACCACCGTGGTCAACCCAGCACACCCCGCACCGAACCCGGCTCACCCCCTTCCAGACCACGGCAGCCTGAACCACCCCACCCCACCCCGACCAGAGCTCAACCATCCCCACCGCCCGGCACGCCCCACACCAGACCAGCCCACCGACACTCGACCGCAAAGCCGAACCACCTCACGCCCGACCAGAGCCCAACCACCCAGTCCCACACCGCCCCAGCACACCCCGCACCGACCCCGGCACGCCCACTCCAGACCGCGGCAGCCCGAACCACCCCTCACCCGACCAGAACCCAACCATCCCCACCCGACCAGAACCCAACCATCCCCACCGCCCGGCACGCCCCACACCAGACCAGCCCACCGACACTCGACTGCAAAGCCGAACCACCTCACGCCCGACCAGAGCCCAAACACCCCATCCCACACCGCCCCAGCACACCCCGCACCGACCCCGACCCACCCACTCCAGACCGCGGCAGCCTGAACCACCTCTCATCCGACCGGAACCCAGCCGTCCTCCCCCACCCCGACCCAGCACACCCTGCACGGACCCGACCGACCCAGTCCAGACCGCGGCAGCGTGAACCACCCCCTCGCCCGACCAGAACCCAAACACCCCACCTACGCCGACCCAACGCGCACCGCACCGGACCCGCCCACCCATGCCGGGCTGCGGCGGACCCAGACGCCTCGCCAACGCCGACCCCGCGCACCGCACTGGACCAGGCGCGGGCCGCACGTCGCGGTCACTCGGATGCAACCCCTTCTCCCGGACAACCCACGGTGCACCCCAAACGACCCTTGGATCTCGCCTCGCCCCCTCTTCTGGTACAGGCGCTAACCATCGCTCGGCGGGCCGGCACCCCCCGACTTCGCGGCTCTCAGGCCGCGCCGGCCGCGCTCAAACCGTCGCTGGCTCCTCCTGGGCGGTGGCGACCGGCATGCCTCACCGCGCCGAAGGCGTTGAGCGCCACACCCCAGATCAGCAGGACGGTCAGCCACTGCAGCCAGGCCTGCGCGCTCATCTGGCCGGATAAGAGGTGCCGCGCCGTCTCGTACGGTGTGAGCCAACGCCACCCGGCGACGGGACCCAACGCGAGCCACACCGCGAACGGCAGGAACGTGGCGGGGAACGCGGCCCGGGGTGAGCGCAGCAGCAGCCCCATGCCGGTGCCGACCAGTTGGGCGAGCACCTGCACCAGCACGCCGCCGGCCGCGATGGTCGCCGCGTGGTCCCACGCGCCTGCCGACGCCTTGAACGCCAGGCCCGTCGCGCAGAACAGCACGCCGAGCGCGCCGACGCCGGCCGCCACCAGGACTGCGGCCAGCAGCGTCGGAGTCAGGCGGGCGCGGATGTCCGAGCGGTGCAAGTCATGGACGAGCAGGATGCCGAGCAGCGGCACGGTGACCGACATCAGACTCTGCGCCGGGTCGCTGAGCCCGGCGAGGGTGCGGTCGGGCACACCGAACGCCACCGCCGCGCCCACCAGCAGGGTGGCCGCGACCAGCCAGCGTCGGCGCCTTGTTCCTATGCATCGCCGGATCGCGGTGAGTGTGTGCTGCCACATCGGGTCGCCTCCGTTTCGATCTGAGGCCAACTCTGACGCGGGCAGCTCGGCGGCGCATCGGCCAAATTATGGGGACCGATACCCGACTTTGGTAGGTGCCGCCGCGGCGGGTGTCGCTCGTAGGCTGCGTGCATGTCGGCGCTGCTGTTCGCACTGCTCGTCCCCGGGCCCGGGGACGACATGTCGACGCGCCGGCGTGATCGGCTGGCCGACGCGATCGCGATCGGGCTGGCCACGGCGTATGGGGCGCTGATGGTGCCGCTCGGCGACGCGACGAAGCCCGGGGCGGCGATCCCCTGGCAGGTGGACGTGGGCATCGGCGTGCTGTGCGTCCTCACGCTGGTCGTGCGGCGGCGACATCCGCGCGCGGTGGCGCTGGCGCTGCTGCCGTTCGGGGCGGTGTCGGTCATGGCCACCGGGGCGATCACCGTGGCCCTGTTCACGGTCGCGGTCCGGCATCGGGCGGCGGTCGTGCTGTGGCTCGGCGCGGCCAACGTGGCCACCGCCGCCGTGTACTTCCTGCTGCAGCACGACCCGCCGTTCCCCCTGTGGGTCGACCTGCTGATGCGGTCCGTGGTCACGGCCGCGGCCGTCGGGTGGGGGCTGTTCGTGCGGGCGTACCGGCGGCTGACCCAGTCACTGCGGGACCATGCGGCGCGTCTCGAGGCCGAGCAGCACCTGCGGATCGAGCAGGCGCGGCTGACCGAGCGCACGCGGATCGCCCGGGAGATGCACGACGTCCTCGCCCACCGGCTGTCGCTGATCAGTCTGCACGCGGGGGCGCTCGAGGTGCGCACCGACGCGCGGCCGGAAGAGACGGCGCTCGCCGCCGGCGCGATCCGGGGCAGCGCGCACGAGGCGCTGCAGGAGCTGCGCACGGTGTTCGGGATCCTGCGGGAGCGGCCCGAGCCGCCGCAGCCCGGCCTCGGCGACCTGCCCGACCTCGTCGACACGGCCCGCGCCTCGGGCATGACGGTCGGCTTCATTTCGACGGTACCGGCAGACGGCCCGGCCGTGATGCTCGGGCGGACCGTGTACCGGTTCGTGCAGGAGGGCCTGACGAATGCCCGCAAGCACGCCCCCGGCAGCGACGTCCAGGTGCGCCTCGACGGCACCGCCGGCGCGGAGCTACGGGTCACGGTCACCAACGCCCTGGACCCGGTGCACCGTTCGCCGATTCCGGGCTCGGGCCTGGGCCTCGTCGGCCTGCGCGAGCGTGTCGCTCTCGCGGGTGGCCGAGTCGAGCACGGCACCGACCGCGACACGTTCCGCCTCCAGGCCTGGCTCCCATGGCCGCCGTAATCCCCCCTCGGCCGAGCGGGGACGGCCAGCCGAGCGGGGTCGGCCGGACAAGCGGCACCGGACAGCCAGACGGACCCGGGCCGCCGAGCGTGGCCGAGCAACCAGGCAAGGCCGACCAGTCGGGCGGGACCGGGCAGCCAGGCAGGACCAAACAACCAAGCGGGGGCGAGCAGTCGAGGGGTGGGCAGCCGGGCCGGGCGGGGCGGGTGGAGCGGCCGATTCGGCTGGCGATCGTGGACGATGATCCGCTCGTACGGGCGGGGTTGCGCATCCTGATGGGTGGGTCGCCCGACATCGAGGTGGTGGCGGAGGCGGGAGATGGGGCGGAGGCGGTCAACGTTGCCGGGGCGCACTGGCCTGACGTGATGCTCATGGACATCCGCATGCCGCGCGTTGACGGGCTGGTCGCGACGCAGCGGATTCGGGGGCGGGTGGGGGCGCCGCAGGTGGTGGTGTTGACGACGTTCGACGCGGATGAGTATGTGCTCGAGGCGCTGCGGGGTGGGGCGAGTGGGTTTCTGCTGAAGGACACGCCGCCGCGGGAGATCATCGAGGCGGTGCGGACCGTTGCCGGTGGCGGTGCGATCCTCTCCCCCACGGTCATCCGGCGGCTCATCGACCATGTCGCGGACCCGCATGCCGGGCCGCGGCGGGACAGGGCCCGGGCGCGGCTCGCGGGGCTGACCGAACGGGAGCGGGAAGTCGCGGCCGCACTCGGGCGGGGGCTGACCAATGCGGAGATCGGCGCCGAGCTCGGTATGAGTGTGCCGACCGCCAAGGGGCATGTGTCGCGGCTGCTGTCGAAGCTGGAGCTGAACAACCGCGTGCAGGTGGCGCTGCTCGTTCATGACGCCGAGATCATGCCGTTCGGCGCATGATGCGACCCGCCGCCGAGACTGGCGTTGATGGACATGGGATCTGGCTGAGCATGTCGGTCTGGGTGGCGTCGATGGCATGGGCCGCGATGGTTTCGCGTGCCGGCTTCTTCAGCTGGACGGGGCAACAGCTGGCCGCGGTGCTGCGTCGACGCCGCCGAGGTGCTGGACCTGATCCGCCGACCGGCCGCACGCGGCGGAGGGCCGATCCGCCGACCGACCGCACGCGGCGGGGAGCCGATCCGCCGACTGGTCGCACGCGGTGGGGACCTGATCCGCTGGTCCCGCGGTGGGGACCTGATCCGCTGGTCCCGGGGAAACGGTGGGTCGGGGTGCGGGTCAGGCGGCGCCGAGGCAGACGAACGGGCCGGGGTGGTCCTTGGTCGCGGCGGCGAGGGCGGTCGCGGCGTCGGCACCGGCGTGGATGTGGCGGTGGAACGCCGTCATCGTGGCCATGGCGGTGTCGTCGCCGACGCGGCTGGTGCTGGCGATGACCGTGGCGGTGCCGGTGGTGAGGAGGGCGGCGGCCATGCCGAGGGTCTCGTCGCCCGGGCGGACCTCGGACTGGCCGAGGTCGCAGGCGGACAGGACGACCATCGTCGGGGGTTTGGTCAGGCGTTGGAGGTCGTAACCCATGAGCGGGCCGCCGGCCAGGTCGAGGGCGGAGAAGAGCGGGTTGTCGGGCTCGTGGTGGCCGTGCGCGGCGATGTGGGCGATGCCGGCGCCGTCCATGGCGGCCAGTGCGGCGGCGGGGGTGGCGGCCGCGCCGGTGAGGACGGTCGCGGCGCGGTCCAGGGCGGCGATCGCGTGGATCTCGGCCTCGGCGCGGTCGTTTCCGGGCCCCGCGAGCAGCACCGTGGCGGAGGTGACGGCCGCGCCGATCAGCGCCCCCGTGGCATGGGCAGCGGCCGAACCGGTCAGCGCCGCCGCGGCTGAGGCAGCAGCCGAGCCCGACAGCCCCGCCGCGGCTGAGGCGGCGGCCGAACCGGACAGCCCCGCCGCGGCTGAGGCGGCGGCCGAACCGGACAGCCCCGCC